>NZ_JAJFEB020000010.1:0-192269 GCF_020709765.2 Clostridium pacaense | reverse complement strand
GACCTTGTAAAAATCATTTACACTGATATAGTCCTCAGGACTCTTATATTCCACGATGTTATAGGTCCTGAATATCCCTCCGATACTCTTGCTGACAACGTGTCCCGGCTCCAGCTTGATGATCAGCGTATCCATCTGCAGCGGCTTCCTGCTGAGGTTATATTCCTCATGAAAGCAAAGGAATGGCCTGTCCTCTGCCAGTTCCACCTGCAGCGCCGCCTGGAACGCAGGATGCCACTGTAATGCCTTCTTCCCCATCCATGCTACTCCCTTCAGTATAATTTAAAAAAAACGTAACTTCAATAGCCCTCCTGAAATTTCCTTTCTATCCTTCTGTCAATGCTCTGATTTCCGTGAATCTGCGGCCGAACCGGCCATTACCGTGCATAAGCACGCCAGACTGCCATTGGGGCAGTGAACCTTACTGTGGAAGGAATCCACAGGATATGGAATGGTCTAATATTCCTGTGAATCCAGTATAACACAAACAGGCCAATTGTCCATAGCTCCCCCTCCGGTTTTAGAAAGGGTTAATAAATAGACAGCTTATAAATAAAGAAGACCAGGATTAAGGATTACAGATTACAGGATTGTTAAGAAATATTTTAGTACTTGCATTTTTTCCCAGGCTGGAATATGATGGTAAGTAATCGAATAAAACCTTTCTCTGATGCGAAGCAACCCTGAGATAAAGAGAGAGCGGATCTACCAGGCAGCCGGTATTCCTGTGCGGGCCAGGTGTATTATTGTCATCCACATCCCCTCTCTGACTTTCAGAGAGGGGATTTTTTATTTGCGGTGATTAAAAATGTAAAGGGGAAGAACGGTTATGCTGAAAATAGCGATTTATGGAAAAGGCGGGATTGGAAAGTCCACGATTTCCTCCAACCTGTCAGTTGCCCTGGCAAAGAAGGGGTATAAGGTCATGCAGATTGGCTGCGACCCAAAGGCGGATTCCACCATCCAGCTTCATGAGGGAAACGGGGTCGCCTCCATCCTGGACATCATCCGGGCAAAGGGGGATCAGGCGGGCCTTGAGGAACTGGTGACAGAGGGCAGTGAAGGCGTGCTCTGCGCAGAGGCCGGCGGTCCGACGCCCGGCATGGGATGCGCGGGCAGGGGAATCATCACGGCCTTTGAGGCGTTGGAAGAGAGACATGCATTTGATATTTACCGGCCTGACGTGGTGATATATGACGTGCTGGGGGATGTGGTGTGC
The DNA here is from genome assembly GCF_020709765.2 of Clostridium pacaense. Taxonomy (NCBI): domain Bacteria; kingdom Bacillati; phylum Bacillota; class Clostridia; order Eubacteriales; family Clostridiaceae; genus Clostridium; species Clostridium pacaense. The sequence goes on along the minus strand of NZ_JAJFEB020000010.1, from coordinate 191,050 downwards.
GGAGGATTTGCAATGCCCATCCGCGAGGGGTACGCGGACAAGGTATTTATCGTCACATCCGGGGAGAACATGGCAATCTATGCCGCGGCCAATATTGCCTCCGCCGTCAAGTCCTTTGAGGCGCGGGGGTATGCCAGTCTGGGCGGCCTTATCCTCAACCGGCGGGGCGTGAAGCGGGAACAGGAGAAGACGGAAGAACTGGCCCGGGACATGGGGACGGATATCATTGCCTCCCTTGACTTCAGCGCCCTGGTGGCAGAGGCGGAGGAACTGGGCAAGACCGTGATGGAAGCATTTCCGGACAGCGATATGGCCGGGGAATACAGGAATCTGGCGGATGCAGTGCTGGCGGCCTGCAAAGAGGAAGAGGTGAGGAAGGGCTATGCTAAAGAATCTGCATGAGGTCACGGAATGTCCCTTGGGAAACCGGAACCAAGGGGTGGACGGCGGGGGTACGGCAGTCGAACTGGCTGACCTGTCCGGCCTGGCGCCATTTACATATGGCCTGGAGTACAGCGCACCGGCCAGGGGAGGCTGGACCATTGTACATATCGGCATGCTGCTGCCGGAAAGTCATCAGGTGTTCGTATGCGCCCAAAGCTGTCTGCGGGGCGTGGTGCTGTCAGCGGCAGAGCTTAATGATTCAGACCGGTTTTCAACTATTACCGTGGATGAGGAGTCTGTGTTGGACGGAAACTGTGAGGAAATCATCATAGAAGGAATCACCCATATCCTGGAAGGCCTTCCAAAGCTTCCAAAGGCGCTGCTCCTTTTTACAAGCTGCATCCATCATTTCCTCGGAACGGATATGAAGCTGGTGTTTGGGGAACTGGACAGACGCTTCCCGCAGGTTGGATTTGTCCAGTGCTGGATGAACCCAATCATGCGCAAGACCAAGATGCCCCCAGACCCGTTTATGAGAAAACAGCTTTATTCACTGCTAAAGCCTGCTAAGACGGACCAGAGGCAGATTAACATAATCGGCAGCAACCTGGCAATCAGGGAAAGTTCAGAGTTATACAGGGGGCTTGAGGAAAATGGTTTCTTCCTTAAGGATATCTGTACCTGCAGGAACTTTGAGGAATACCAGGAAATGGCCTCGGCCCGCCTTAACATAGTCACCCATCCCCTGGGACGTCCGGCTGCCAGGGAGTTAAAGGAGCGTCTGGGGCAGGAATGGGTCTACCTTCCGGTCAGCTATGACTGGGATGAAATCGGTGAGCATTGGAAATGCCTGTCCGACCTTCTGGAACTGGACTGGGATGTTGTGTGGAGAAGCCTGGAACTTTGGGAATTACGCAGGAAGGCGGAAGAAGCTTTAATCAGGCTGGCCCATCGGTTAGAGGGATGGTCGGTGGTCATTGACTATACCGCATCTTCACGGCCCTTTGGCATGGCGCGGCTCCTGACACGGTACGGATTCCGGGTGGAAAGGATTTACGCCGATACCATATCGCCGGAGGAGGAAGACACCATTGCCTATCTGAAAGAGCGCTGCCCCCACATCCGTGTCTGTCCCACGGTCTATCATAAGATGGCGGTCCTGCCGCGCAGCATGTATGAGGAATCCGGGGGCAGGGTGCTGGCAATCGGGCAGAAGGCGGCTTACTTTACAGGAACGCCCCATTTTGTCAACATGGTGGAGGATGGAGGTCTGTATGGCTGCGGGGGAATCCTGGAGCTTGCCGGTCTGATGCAGGAAGCTGCCATGGAAGAAAAGGACACGGAGAAACTGATTCAGGTAAAAGGATGGGGGTGCTTCTGTTGAAACGGACAAACCGTATCCTGCCGGTTTACGCGGCAGATATATCAGGGGTTTGCTCAGCCCTCTATGAACTGGGGGGTATGACTGTGATGCATGATGCGTCCGGCTGCAATTCCACATATACCACCCATGATGAGCCAAGGTGGTATTCCATGGACAGCATGGTTTACATATCCGCATTATCCGAGCTGGAAGCTGTCATGGGGGATGATGATAAGCTGGTGCGCGACATTGTGGATGCAGCCAGGAACCTTCATCCCAGATTCATCTGCCTGGGAGGGACGCCCATCCCCATGATGATGGGAACCGACTTTAAGGGACTTGCAAGAATGATTGAGAAGGAAACAGGAATCCCCACCTTTGGGATTGCCACCAATGGAATGCATTCCTACGTCCAGGGAGCGGGAGAGGCGCTGCGCCGGATTGCGGAACGGTTTTGTCCGCCCGCGGATGAACTGGGAAAAATGGCGGCGGAAAAAGGGCTGACGGGTAAAAGGGATTGGGAAAATCCCGGTTTTGGCAGCATCCTTTTGAGGGTCAACATACTGGGGGCCACACCGTTGGATTTCTCCCTGACGGGAAATGTTTCAGGAATCAGGAAGTTCCTGTCCCGCCATGGCATGGAGACAGTGGGCTGCTGGGCAATGGAAAGCAGCCTGGATGACATGTGCCTGGCCGGATTGGCGGACGTGAACCTGGTAGTTTCAGCCGTGGGCCTGCCCGCTGCCATGGAATTGGAAAGAAAATATGGAACCCCGTATGTGATAGGCGCCCCCATAGGGAGAAGGACGGCGCTGCGCCTGGCCAGCCTGTTGCGGCTGGGGGCAGTGACCCGGAAGGACCAGACCCTGTTTTGCGGGGAAACCGCAGTTGTGGAAACCGCAGTTGTGGAAACCGCAGTTGTGGAAGCCACAGTTGTGGAAGCCGCAGTTGGGGAAGCCGCAGTTGGGGAAGCCGCAGTTGGGGAAACCGCAGATGGGGAAGCCGCAGTTGGGGAAACCGTAGACGAGAAAGCCGCAGACAGGGAAGACGCGGATAGCAAAACTGTCCTGTTTCATGCCAATCCCGGCATTCCCGGCCTGCCGGATGATTTCTCAAGGGAGCGGGTGCTGATTGTGGGCGAGCAGGTAATTGCAGGTTCCCTGCGGTGCAGTCTCAGGGAGGATCTGGGAGCGCAGGATGTAACGGTACTTTGCCCCACAAAAGGCAGTGGATGCATGGCAGAGGAGGGGGATATGCTTGTGTGGGATGAGGATGAGGCAATCAGCCGTATCGGGAGAAGCACGGTTGTGATTGCAGACCCCCTTTACCGTCAGGTCTGTCCGGGGGATGGACAGAGGGTATTCGTGGATTTCCCGCATGAGGCGTGTTCCGGGAGGATGTATCACAGCGCCATGAGGCCGTTTATATGCGGTTCATAGGCGGGGCCTTTAAGTAAGGATGGTTCCCGGCATCGGCAGGGAACAGGATAAGAGGAGAGGATATTATGAAAAAGTTAGCAGCAGTAGTTTTAAGTATATGCCTTGGGGCCGCAGGCCTTGCAGGGTGCCAGTCAGGGCAGCAGGCAGCGGGAGGCGCGGTGCAGGGTCAGACAGAAAGCAGCGTCCAGGGCCAGGCTGAAGGCGCCGGGCAGGAAGAGGGCGCCGGGCGGAATCAGGCCCAGGGAACGGGAGGGAATCAGGCAGAGGGGACCGGACAGGGCCAGGGCCAGGGAACAGGTCAGGACCAGGCAGAGGGCGTCGCTTCCGGCCAGATCAAGGGAAAAGACCAGGCAACGTCAGAAGGCACGTCCGGCACGAAAATCATCACAGACCATGCGGGAAACCAGGTGGAAATCCCAAGGCAAGTGAACCGGGTGGTGGTCACTGACATTTTCCCAATCCCATCCATCATAACCGTACTTCTGGGGTCAGGTGAGAAGGTGGTGGGCATGAACCCGGCCAGCATGAGCGCTGCCCAGACGGGTCTTTTAGGGGAGCTGTTCCCGGATATCCTGAACGCCAGCACGGACTTCATGAACGGCAGCGATATCAATATGGAAGAACTCATGAAGCTGGAACCGGACGTGGTCATCTACAGCGCGGGCAGCAAGGAGCTAGGGGAGGCGCTGCGTTCGGCAGGCTTTGCGGCAGTGGGCATATCTGTTAACAAGTGGGACTATGACAGCATTGAGACATATGACCAGTGGATTAACCTGTTAAGTGAGATATTCCCGGAAAAAGAGGACACGGCGGAACGTGTGTCCCAGTACAGCCACAAGGTTTATGAGGATATCCAGAGCAGGGTGTCCGGCCTTAAGGACGGGGAGCGTAAAAATATCCTGTTCCTGTTCAACTACAGCGATACCACCATGGTAACCTCGGGTAAGAAGTTCTTTGGACAGTTCTGGTGCGATGCCGTGGGCGGCCGCAATGCTGCGGAAGGCGTGGCAGCGGAAAACTCCAATGCGGTCATCAACATGGAACAGGTATATGAGTGGAACCCGGATGTCATTTTCATCACCAATTTTACCCCGGCCCAGCCGGAGGATCTGTATGAAAATGCAATTGGCCAGGATGACTGGAGTCCGGTAAAGGCGGTCCAGGATAAAAATGTATTCAAACTTCCCCTGGGCACATACAGAAGCTATACGCCCAGCACGGATACGCCATTGACGCTTTTGTGGATGGCAAAACAGGTATATCCCGATCTGTTTGCGGATGTGGACATCAACAAGGAGGTTAAGGATTACTATAAGGATATGTACGGGGTGGAGTTGAATGACGGGCAGGTACAGAGGATGTACCATCCGGGCCGTGATGCTGCGGCCGGATTTAAGAAATAAAAGCAGGGGTGGGACAGGAACATGAATGAATGCAGACACAGGTGGAACCGGTACTGGACCGTTGGTTCCCTGGCCGTAATCTTAGCGGCCGCGGCCGCAGCCATGGCCATCGGCCGTTTTACCATATCACCCAGGGAGCTGGCAGCGGTACTGATGCCCGGGGCATTTCCCGGGGAGGAGGTGTCGGGACAGGTCAGGACCGTCATATCCAATATCCGGCTGCCAAGGGTGCTGCTGGCGCTTTTGTCAGGCGCCGGGCTTGCGGCGGCAGGTGCGGCGTTCCAGGGGCTATTTGCCAATCCCCTGGCCACGCCGGATACCCTGGGAGCCGCCAATGGCGCATCCTTTGGCGCGGTGCTTGGGATCCTTCTGGGACTGCCTGCATTCGGAATCCAGCTGCTGGCCATGATACTTGGGATTGTGGCAGTGCTGATGGCCTGGGGCGTGGGACGGGTCAAAGGCGCCATGCCGCCCCTTATGGTCATACTGGCCGGTATGGTGGTCAGTTCCCTGTTCTCAGCCCTTGTATCCCTGGTGAAATACGCTGCCGACCCCCAGGACGTGCTTCCCGCCATATCCTACTGGCTCATGGGAAGCATGGCAAGTACTACAAGGGCCACCCTGGTCATGGGGGCGCCGTTCATCATAATAGGAAGCATCCTTTTGTTCCTGTTAAGATGGAAGCTTAATTCCATGTCCCTGCCGGAGGATGAAGCCAGGTCCTTAGGAATCCCGGTCAGGAGGATCCGGGGGCTTGTGATCGTGGGGTCAGCCATGGTCACGGCGGCAGTGGTGTCCATGTGCGGCCAAATCGGATGGGTGGGGCTGCTCATCCCCCATATGGTGCGCATGATATTCGGCAATGACAACAGCTCCGTGATGCCCGCCAGCATGGCCTTCGGCGCGGTATTCATGCTTATCATCGATACGGCTGCACGGTCAGTCACCGCATCGGAGATACCGGTTTCCATATTAACATCCCTTATAGGAGCGCCATGCTTTATATTGCTCCTCAGAAAGACAGGAGGTATCCGGTTATGAGGTTTGAGGTAAAAGACGGGGGATTTGGATATCCCCGGGGCGGATGTATTTTCAGTCATGTGAATTTCACAATGGATAAGCCGGAGGTGCTGTCCGTACTGGGCGCCAACGGCGCAGGCAAGACAACCCTGCTTAAATGTATGCTGGGCCTTCTGGAATGGAAGACAGGGGGCACGTATATTGACGGGATTAACATAAAGGAAATACCTTATCACCAGCTGTGGCAGCAAATCGGATACGTACCCCAGGCCAAGGCGTCTGCATTTGCCTATCATGCGGAGGATATGGTCCTTCTGGGACGGAACGCGCATCTGGGCACCTTTGGCCAGCCAAAAAAGGCGGACCGGGAAATCGCCCTGGCCTGTATGGAGGAGATTGGAATCGGATATCTTAAAGGTAAGCTCTGCAGCCGTATCAGCGGAGGGGAACTTCAGATGGTGCTCATTGCCAGGGCGCTGGCCGGAGGACCCTCCATCCTGATACTGGATGAACCGGAGTCCAACCTGGATTTCAGGAACCAGCTGATTGTGCTGGAAACCATTGAACGGCTGTGCAGGGAAAAAGGGATTTCGGCTATTGTGAATACCCATTATCCGGAACACGCCCTGTCCATTTCCCAGAAAGCCCTTCTTCTTACCAGACAGGGGGAGACCATATTCGGGCCAACCGGCAAGGTGCTGAGCGAGGAACATCTGGACGAGGCGTTTGGCGTGGAGGTAAAGCTGTATCCGCTGAAGCATAAAGACCGCACCTATACGTGTGTCCTGCCGGTGGGATTAAAAGAAGTGATGGAAAGAGGTGCGTGATGGAGGGCACAAAACGTATGGAAGGTACAAAACGTATGGATGGTGCGGGAATGATAGATGGCGCAAAAGGCATAGAAAACCTTGTGGACCGTCTGGCTGTGGACCATATCCTGTCCAGGGAGGAATTCTGTTATCTGCTGGAGAATATAAGGCCGGAACAGGATGGGTATCTTTATGAAAAAGCCAGGAAACAGGCGCTGGCCAGTTACGGAAACAGGATTTTCGTCAGGGGCCTGATGGAATTTACCAATTATTGTAAAAACGACTGCTATTACTGCGGCATCCGCAGGAGCAACCAGAAAGCGTCCCGGTACAGGCTGACGCCGGAACAGGTGATGGACTGCTGCCATACCGGATATGGCCTGGGCTTCAGGACATTCGTGCTTCAGGGCGGGGAGGACCCGTGGTTTACCGACGACAAGATTGCTTACCTGGTGGAGCGCATCAGGGGCGGGTACCCGGACTGTGCAATCACCCTGTCTGTTGGGGAAAAGGATTATGATACTTATAAAATGTGGTTTGACGCAGGTGCGGACCGTTACCTGCTGCGCCATGAGACAGCAAACCCATGCCACTATGCCAGCCTCCACCCGCCGCAGATGTCCTCTGCACACAGGAAGGAATGTCTGGGAAACCTTAAGAAAATAGGCTATCAGACAGGCTGCGGAATCATGGTGGGCGCGCCTTACCAGACAACCGGGCACATTGCAGAGGATTTGGAATATATGTACGGGCTTCAGCCTGAGATGGTGGGAATCGGCCCCTTCATCCCGCACCATGACACGCCATTTGGGGACCGTCCGGCCGGTACGCTGCGCCAGACGCTCCTGCTTCTGGCCATTGTGCGTCTTATGCTTCCAGGTGTGCTCCTGCCGGCAACCACGGCCCTTGGCACCATTGAGCCGGACGGCCGGGAACAGGGCGTGATGGCCGGGGCTAATGTGGTCATGCCCAACCTGTCGCCCCTTGATGTGCGCAAAAAGTATATGCTCTATGATAATAAAATCAGCACAGGCGTGGAGGCGGCGGCCAATATCAAAGAATTAAAACAGCGCATGGCTTCCATTGGATATGAAGTGGTGACGGACAGGGGAGATTTTAGGAAAACCCTGCCGGAATGTGTTTAAATCAAATATAAAAACCTCATAATGACTTTGAAGGTTACTTTAAGTATAAATTCCTCTCTTTTACAGATACTACATTTACGGGCAACAAAGAAGATAAATGTCAGAAAGTAAAATGGAGGAATTTTGTTTATGAAAGCTACAGGAATAGTAAGAAGAATTGACGATCTTGGACGTGTGGTGATCCCGAAGGAAATCCGCCGTACCCTGAGACTCAGAGAAGGTACACCACTGGAAATATTCACGGACAGGGAAGGGGAAATCATTCTCAAAAAATATTCACCCATGATGGAACTGACCACATTCGCGGTCCAGTATGCGGAAGCCATGGCCCAGTCAACCGGGCTTCTTGTCTGCATTACGGACAGGGACCAGGTCATTGCGGTTGCCGGGGGTGCCAAAAAGGACCTGCTGCAGCGCAACATCAGCCGCCAGCTGGAACAGGCCATTAATGAGCGCAACACGGTGATGGCTGGCAGGGATGACAAGGCATTCATCCAGCTGGTGGATGAGGACCTGGAGGGCGTATCCGCCCAGGTGGTGGCTCCAATCATCTGCGAGGGGGACGCAATCGGTGCGGTAGCGCTGATGAGCAGGGAGCCAAGGGCCAAGTTTGGCGATATGGAAACAAAGCTGGCATTGACGGCAGCCGGGTTTCTGGGACGCCAGATGGAAGGCTGAAGGCTTATATAATCATGATAGGCAGGGGGATTCCCGGTGCAGGATAATGTGTGTCTGACCTGTGCCGGGATTTTTCTATCTGCTGTTTTGGGGCTTTTTTCCTGGTTACGTTTGTGTTATACTGGCAGTATCGGTATCTGAGAATGTAATTAATGGGCCAAGGGGTATACATAAGATTGAGATGAAAGCAAAGAGACACTGGGTCAGGGGAAGGGCGTTCCTCCTATGGGCAGCGCTTATGCTGTGGACATCCGCGCCTGTGGGACAGGCCTGGGCATCACCTGTGACAAAAGCGGAGCAGGAAAGGGAATCAGCCCAGGCAGAGGGGCAGAAGGCCCGGGAAGAGGCGGATGCGCTGGAACAGAAGCAGGGTGATGCAGGGCGCCAGGCCAGGGAACTGGGCGATGAACTGACCAGGCTTCTCACCCTAAGCAATCTCCTTAAGTCCGATATGAAGGAACTGGACCAGCAGATAGGGACAGCGGACCAGGAGTATGAGGCGGCTAAGAAGGAACAGGAACGCCGGTATGGGATGCTGAAGAAGAGAATCCGTTTCCTCTATGAGGAGGGCGATATCACATACCTGGATATTCTGTTAAAGGCAAGGAACATTGGGGACGTGGTGGACCAGACGGAATATTTTGACCAGCTTTACCGCTATGACCAGAACCAGCTGGTCCAGTATGAGAAGGTTAAGGCAGAAGTACTTATGAGGAAGCGTGGACTGGAGGAAAAGCAATCTGAGATGGAAGCCATGGAACAGGAATATGAGGTCCAGCAGGCAGATATCCGCACGCTGATCCGCACAAAGGAACAGGAGACAGCGGATTTTGGCATCCAGCTGGCTGCCGCCAGGGAACGCGCTGCAAAGTCAGCTGACCAGGTAAGGAAGAAGAATGAGGAAATCCGCCGCCTGCGGGCAGAGGAAGCCAGGAAAAAGGAAGAGGCCAGGAAAAGGGAAGAAGCAAGACTAAGGGAAGAAGCAAGACTAAGGGAAGAGGCAGGACTAAGGGAAGAGGCAGGAATCCGGTCTGAAGCGGAGGCGGGTGGACGGGCTGCAGGGGTGCAGACGGACCATGGTGCTGGGCAGACACACACGGCCGGCCAGGAACCAATGTCCGGCCAGGGAACGGAGCCAGGCATCCGCCAGCCGCTTAAAAGCTCCGGAGGCACTGCCTTTGGACGCAACATAGCGGATTACGGCCTGCAGTTTGTGGGCAACCCCTACGTATGGGGAGGCACAAGCCTGACCTCGGGCGCGGACTGCTCCGGATTCACCCAGTCGGTTTACCGCCATTTTGGGGTGGATATCCCAAGGACATCCGCGGAGCAGGCCTGGTTTGGCAAGGAGATTCCCTATGAAGACATGGAACCCGGGGACCTGGTCTGCTATTCCGGCCACGTGGCCATGTATATAGGCAATGGACAGATTGTCCATGCCAGTTCCAGGAAAGAAGGAATCAAGGTGGGCAATGACCCGGCTTACCGGACCATCGTGTCCATCCGCAGGCCGTGGCAGTGAACATACAATACTGACAGATGGGGTGAATGACAGTGATATCAGACAAGAAGCGCATAGCCGGATGGCTGAAAACTACCGTTGGGGCAGGAATCATATTAGGGACATGGCTGGCCATGGCCACGGCGGCATATGCGGACGAGGCCATCAAGTCCGTAACAGTGACGGTAACTTCCTCTGTTACTGCCAACGGGGACGGCGGCAGTGTGTCCGCTGCCGCGGACAGCACGAAGTACCATGTGGTTTCCTGCGATTTCATCAATGGGAAGTCCCAATGGAAGGCAGGGGACATACCCAAGGCTTCCATAGAGCTGGCTGCGGATGAAGGATACTATTTCGGAAGCATCAGTTCATCCAGCGCCCATATACGCGGCGCGGATTATGTCACGTGCAAGAAAAGCGATGCCAAGCGCAGCCTGACCATAACGGTTAAGCTGAAGGGGGTAAAGGGTACCCTGGACCGTGTGGAGGATGCCTACTGGGAGGAGAAGCCTCTGGGCAAGGCCAGGTGGGCAAAGGTAGAAGGGGCCAGCTCCTATGAGGTAAAGCTGTTCTGTGATGAGAGCATGGTTTATCATGTGCCCAGGACCAACTCGGTGAGTTATGACTTTTTCCCCTATATGACAGAGGACGGGGACTACTACTTCAAGGTCAGGGCGGTTGCCAAATCAGAATCCGAGTCAGGCTACCTGAAGGCAGGGGACTGGGCGGAATCCGATAATCAGGAGATTACGAAAAAGGATGCCAGGGCGGCTGACAAGCGGGCGGCCTCCACCGGTACCAAGGGCGTCAGCACCAAGGACGGGACCGGACCCATGGCCCAGGCACCGGGGTGGGCCATGGACGGCAACGGCTGGTGGTACAGGAATGAGGACGGCTCCTATCCGGTGGGCAGCTGGAAAGCCATAGGGGACAAATGGTACCTTTTTGACATGAACGGCTATATGCTTACGGGCTGGCAGTGGAAGAATGACAGGGAATATTATCTGACGACCAACGGTGATATGGTTACAGGATGGTTTCAGTATAACAGGATATGGTACTACCTGGATCCGGAGCAGGGCAAGCTTACCGGGCAGTGGCTGCAGCAGGGGGACCAGTGGTATTATCTGAATCCCGATGGAAGCATGGCGACGGGCTGGCTTCTGTCCCAAGGGAACTGGTATTATCTGGACCCCAGGAACGGGCAGATGGTGAAGGACCAGGTGGTGGACCAGTATTATATTAACCAGGACGGGATCTGGATACCTTAACAGGAGGAGAATCACTATGAATTTTTGGAAAAAGGCAGCGGCTGTATCCGTGTGCCTGATGGCCATGGCAGCATGTCCCATGCCTTCGCTGGCAGCGGTCAAGACGGAGACAAGGACGCCCATTACCAGCGTATCCATCCGGGTGCGCTCCGATGTCCAGGCGGATTATGAACTGAATGAGGCCACTGTATATGCCGCCACGGACAGCAATCTGTACACCACGGGCGCCTATAAATGGGTCACTAAGAACAAGGAATACTGGGAACCCGGGGATGAACCCAAGGTTCAGATTGAGATACATGCAAGAAGCGGTTATTACTTTAACCGTGTGACAGGGCCCAGCAAGTTCCAGATTGACGGGGCCACCTATGCCTCTGTCAAACGGACCAATAATGACGAGACGCTTCTGCTGACCGTTAAGCTGACCCCGGCATCAGGAACCCTTGAGATACCTGAGAGCGTGGAGTGGATGGGGTATCCTCCGGGTAAGGCCACCTGGGCGCCTGTGCCCTATGCGGGCGCTTATGAATTGAAGCTTTACAGGGATGGCCAGATGGTACAGGGCGTTCCCAAGGTGATTGCGACCACCTATGATTTTTATCCGGTGATGACCCTGGCTGGCACATACCAGTTCCGTGTCAGGGCCATACCCAAGGATTCGGAGGAACTGGCCTATATAACCGGAAGCGACTGGGTGTATTCCGATGAACTGGATATTGACGCGGATGAGGTGTGTACCTTAAACGGCGGGGTGACCGGGCCGCAGGAGGATAAGCAGCAGCTGACACCTGCCCAGATTGGTTGGGTCAAGGATGAGGAGGGCTGGTGGTACAGGAACACGGACGGCACCTATCCCACAGGCACATGGCAGGCGATTGACGGGAACTGGTACCTGTTTGACTTCAGCGGTTATATGCTGACAGGCTGGCAGCTTAATAACGGAAGGTATTATTACCTGGATATCAATGGGGTCATGCAGACGGGATGGCTTCAGGACAGCCGGAAGTGGTATTACCTGGAACCGGACGGCGCCATGCACACGGGATGGCTGGACGCAGGAGGGACCTGGTACTTCTTCGACCAGGATGGCTCCATGCATACAGGGTGGCTTCTGGATAACGGCACATGGCATTATATGAGCCCGGACAACGGAACCATGGTAAGGAATACAACCGTGGAAGGCAGGTATCTGGATTCAGCAGGGGTATGGAAGGACTAGCAGACGCTGCGTCGGGATTAGGCAGGAATGAATCGGTTACCGGCAGAAATGCCAGGGGCATGGCAGGAAGGAGAAGCAGGTTACACTCCTTCCTGCTATTTTTGTGGACACAGTTATCATAATGCCGGGAGGGGATATCATAAAATTACAAAATGGTTACAAAAACGTTTATTTTTGTTGACGGAGTGACCGAAGACGGCTATACTTGAATTAATGACGAAAAGTGTAAATATTAGGGGATTACAGGGGGATTTTATGTTTATTGTTCCGATTGCAAGAATGGATGGGATTGTACCTTCCGACAGCCAGAAAAGCAGCCCTGCCAAAGGGCAGGCAGGTCCGGTACCCTTTAAGGAAATGCTGAGGACCGCTGTAAAAGAAGCGGACCAGGCCATGAGGGAAACCCAGGAGATGGATATAAAACTGGCATCCGGCCAGGTGGATAATCTTCATACGGCACTGATACAGGCTGAGAAGAGTGCTGCTGCGGTTGAGTTCACTACTCAGTTAGCATCCAAGGCAGTGAATGCATATAATCAGATTATGGGTATGCAGGTTTGATATTAAAACGAAAGATATTATCGGTGGGTCATGGGGATTAAGGAAAAGTTGAAATCGGTATCAGGAGAGAAAGGCGGCATCGGCCGTGTACTTGATACGGGTAAGAAGAAGGCGGTGGCTGCGGGAATAACGGCAGCCGTGGTTATAGCACTTGCAGCCAGCGTGCTGCTGAACACGAAAAAGAGCGGGAATTATGTAGCGCTGTTCCCGGGAATATCCAAAGAAGAGAATAACGAGGTTCTGACGGTACTCAACGCAAGAGGGGTTGAGGCCAGGAGAAACAGCGAAGGAGAAGTGACGGTTCCGGAAGACCAGTTGGGCGACATCATGCTTGATATGTCCGAATTGGGATATCCGAAAACGGCACTTCCTTTTGACATTTTTTCAGATAATATGGGCTTTACCACCACGGAATTCGAGAAGCGCCAGTACCTTCTCATGAACCTTCAGGACAGGATTGAACGTACCCTTAAGGATATGACCGGGGTTAAGAATGCCATCGTCACCCTTAATGTGCCGGATGAAAGCAATTATGTGTGGGATGAGGGGGACTCCAACAGTACAGGCTCCATTTCCCTGACCCTGATGCCCTCCTATGAGCTTTCGCCTGAGAAGGTGTCAGCCATCAAGAACCTGGTGGCGGACAGCGTACCCAGGCTTCTGCCTGAAAATGTGACGGTGGTCAACGCGGAAACCATGCAGGAAATGGTTGCGGATGATATCGGCACCACCTCATACGGCCTGAACCGCCTGGATTTTGAGGCCAAGGTGGAGGAACGGCTGGAGAATAAGATTAAGAATGTCCTTACACTGGCATATTCCCCGGATAAGCTGAGGGTTTCGGCAACCGTTGTCATTGACTATGACAGGATGATTACCGAAGACCTGCATTATGAGCCGCAGGACAACGGACAGGGCGTGGTGGAGCAGTATAAGGAAGGCAGGAGCCTGAACGGCGGGGCTGCCGGCGCAGGCGGGATTGCCGGCGAGGAGAATAATACGGACATACCTGCCTACGGAACCGCGGGAACCGGCGGCGGTGCAGGCGGCACAGGAGATTACTACAGGGATGTGGATTACCTTGTAAGCTACATCAAGAAACAGATAGAAAAAGATAACGTAAAGCTGCAGAAGGCCACCGTGGCAATCACGGTCAATGACGACAACCTGACTGATTCCAAGAAGCAGCAGCTGATAGACGCGGCGTCCAAGGCCGCCAATATCGCGCCGGAGGATATCGTGGTGTCCAGTTTCCGTGAGATCCCAAAGGAAACAGTCAAGAACGACAAGCCGGCATTGCCCGTACAGGCGCCGGCCCAGACAGGACTGGATTATCGGCTCATAGCGGCCGCGGCCGGCGTGGGCATCCTTATATTCCTGTTACTCCTCCTGCTTCTCATGCGCAGCAGGAAGAAAAAGCATTTAAAAGAAGACCAGATGCTGTTTGCGCCATTTGAAGACGGGGATACCCAGGAGCCGGAGTCTGTTGAACAGCGGGCAGCGGAGGATGCGGTACAGAACAGCCTGGGCAGGATCCAGCCGGATTCTTCCGACCCTGTGGACCAGGTACGTTCCTTTGCCCAGATGAATCCTGAGATTATTGCATCCATGATCAGTTCATGGCTGAAGGAGGATAAGAAGTAAGATGCCTGCAGAAGAGAGAAGACCAGCCCAAAAGGCTGCTGCTGTCATATCCATACTGGGAAGCGAACGGGCATCCGAGGTGTTCCGGTATCTGACAGAGAATGAGGTGGAGCAGCTCTCCATGGAGATTACAAGGCTGCCAAGGCTCACGGAAGATGAGCTGGAAGACATTGCCCAGGATTTCTATAATTGCTGTGTGACAGAGAAGGTAATAACAGAAGGCGGAAAGGATTACGCCAAGGAGGTGCTGGAAAAGGCATTTGGCCAGCAGCAGGCCAAGAACCTGATGGACCGGGTCAGCAAGGCACTGAAGACAAAAGCCTTCAGTTTTATCCGTAAAGTGGATTATAAAACATTGATGGCAGCCATCCAGAATGAACATCCCCAGACCCTGGCCCTGATCCTATCCTATGCAACCCCGGAACAGGCGTCCAAGATAATCGCAAACCTGTCCCAGGACACACGGGTGGATGTGGTGGAACGGATTGCCAACATGGACCGCGCCCTTCCCATGGCAATCAAGATTGCAGAGGAAGTGCTGGAGAAGAAAATCGGCGCCTCCTCCTCTGAGGAAACCATGGAGGTGGGCGGCCTGACCTATGTGGCTGATGTGATGAACCATGTGGACCGCAGCACGGAGCGGGATATATTTGACGAACTGAATATGAAGAATCCGCAGCTGGCGGAGGATGTGCGCAAGCTGATGTTTGTATTTGAGGACATTGCCTATCTGGATCCATTGTCCGTACAGCGTTTCCTGCGGGAAATCGATACAAAGGACCTGTCGGTAGCCCTCAAGGTGGCCAACAAGGATGTGACCAATACCATCTTTGCCAATATGTCCGGCAGGATGAGGGAATCCATACAGAGCGATATGGAATACCTGCATAACATCCGCATGAGCGATGTGGAGGAAGCACAGCAGAGGATCGTGGCTGTCATAAGACGGCTGGAAGAGGAAGGCGAGATTGTAATTTCCAAGGATGGAAAGGATGAGATAATTGTCTAGGATATTAAAACCCGCCCAGACTGTTGCGGGAAGCCACATGGTAAGGCTGTACCAGCCCGTCCAGGAAGCCGGGGCGCAGACAGGGCAGGAATCCGGCGTCAGTGAGCCGCCGGACCCGGAACAGGACCAGGGCGGCAGACGGTACGCCCTTATATCGGAGGAAAAGCGCAAGATACTGGAGCACGCCAGGAACCAGGCGGAACAGGCAGCGGCCAGGATACTGGAGGAGGCCTATGCGCAGAGGGATAATATAGTCAACACGGCCAGGGATGAAGCCGGACGGATCCGGGAACAGGCCAGGCAGGAGGGCTATGGGCAGGGACTCAGGCAGGCCCTGGACGACATCGGGCAGGATATTGACGGCATCCGTTCATCCGTAGAAAAGGTCGGTGCTGAGTTCAGCGGATTTGAACAGAGGCTGGGCAGCAGGATTGCGGACCTGTCCTTCATGATGGCAGAGAAAATCCTCAGGAAGAAAGTGGAGTGCGACGAGACGGAGCTGGCAGATATGATTGAAAAGGCGGTCCTGTCAGAGCGGGATAAGGAGAATATCACCCTCCATATGCCGGCCCAGGCCGTGAAGCTGATAGAGACACTGGAGAAACGGCTGGAACCGCTGAGGGATAAGAATTCCGGAAGCGGGGGCACCATAAGGATTAAGGCGGAGGAACGGCCCCTGGGCTTTGTACAGGTGGAGACAGAGGAAGGGATTGTGGATGCATCCCTGGATGTCCAGCTGGATAACCTGAAAAAACATCTGCTGGCTCTGGAGAGCAGGCAATAAGGCGGTAACCATATGGAATTAGGGCAGATAGAGCAGGAAATACAGCAGGAGATACAGAATGTGGATTTATATACCTACCTGGGCAAGATAGACAAAATCGTGGGAACCACGGTGGAATCCATGGGACCGGCCTGCAGGCTGGGGGATGTGTGTACCATTGATGTGGTGGAGGGCACGACCCCGGTCAGGGCCGAGGTGGTGGGGTTCAGGGAGAACCGGGTACTGCTGATGCCCTATGAGGAGATGGAGGGAATCGGCTATGGAAGCGCGGTCCGCAATACAGGGGAACGTCTCAGGATTGCGGTTTCCAATCAACTCATAGGCAGGACCGTGGACGCCATGGGAATGCCCATTGACGGCCTGGGACCGGTGGATGACGTTTCCTATTATCCCATCACGGGGAAACCCTCCAACCCCATGGAACGCCCCAGGATTGATACAATCATACAGATGGGGGTCAAGGCCATTGACGGCCTTCTGACCGTTGGCAAGGGCCAGAGGATGGGAATCTTCGCTGGCAGCGGCGTGGGAAAGAGCACGTTAATGGGCATGATAGCCAAGAACGTGAAGGCGGATGTGAACGTCATTGCGCTGGTCGGCGAGCGGAGCAGGGAGGTCGTGGAGTTCATTAACAGGGATTTGGGGGAAGAAGGATTAAAGCGTTCCGTGCTTGTGGTTGCAACCTCCAGCCAGTCCGCCATGATGCGCTCCAAGTGCACCATGACAGCCACTACCATTGCGGAGTATTTCAAGGATCAGGGTATGGATGTGCTGTTGATGATGGACTCCCTTACCCGGTTTGCCATGGCCCAGAGGGAAGTGGGGCTAAGCATAGGGGAACCGCCCGTGGCCAGGGGGTACACGCCATCCATCTATTCCGAACTTCCAAAGCTTCTGGAGCGTTCCGGCAATTTTGAGGAAGGTTCCATTACCGGAATCTATACCGTGCTGGTGGAAGGCGATGATGCCAATGAACCCATATCCGATACGGTGCGCGGAATCATAGACGGGCACATCATGCTGTCCAGGAAGGTGGCGGCCAAGAACCGGTATCCGGCCATCGACATCCTGTCCAGTGTCAGCCGTCTGATGAACGACATCGTGACCCCGGAACACAAGGAAGCCGCGGGAAAGCTGCGGAGGCTTTTGGCGGTTTATGAGAGCAACAGCGACCTGGTTTCCATCGGGGCCTACAAAAAGGGGACGAACCCGGAACTGGATGAGGCCCTGGAGCGTATAGACAGCATCTATGGGTTCCTCCAGCAGAAGACAGATGAAAGTTTTTCACTGGATGAGGCAGTCATCCAGATGATTCAGGTAACGGATTAAGGGGCTTATCATGAAAAAGTTTGTATTTTCGCTGGAACGGATGCTTGTGTACCAGCAGCAGAACCTGGAAAAAGAGAAAGGGATCCTCGGAAAGCTTACGGCTGCCAGGGATGAACTGGAGGAGATAAAAGAAGGGCAGGAAAACAGGATTGCCAATATACAGATGGAGATTAAAAGACGGCAGGACGAGGGAACCACGGTGTTCATCCTGAAGGGATGCTTTTCTGTCCTGGAGGGCGTCAGGCTCCAGCTGGAGGATACAAAAAAGGAGCTGTCCCAGGCACAGGCCAGGGTGGAGAAACAGCGCCACATTGTCACGGAGGCTTCCAAGGAAGTAAAAAAACTGGAGAAGCTGAAGGAAAATCAATTGGAGGAATATCACCATGACGAGGCAAAGGAGCAGCAGGACATAATCACGGAACATGTTGCCGGGACATTTGTCAGAAATGGTGTTTCCTAGGGTGTGTTTGGTTTTCAGACATGGCCCGGTACTGCAGGGCAGTACTTATACAGGACGGCATATGTGAAAGGAGGTGAGAAGATGAATACAGGAACATTTACACAGATAGGGGCAGACAGCAGCTATAAAACAGCCCAGGCATACGGTTCTTTGCCAGGGACAGGAAGACAGGCGGCAACGGCTGATTTTGCGGATGTATTTGCCAGGAGCCTGCAGGATGGCAGCAGGACCGCGGATGCCAGGGCATCTGCCGGGAAACAGGATCACGGATCAGGCGTAAAGGCACGGCATACGGAAAAACAGGATACAGGCAGGCCCGATGGCAGCCGGATGACGGCAGGCCAGGATGGGAAGCCCGCGGCCGGTGCCAACAGGAACCTGGAGGATGGAAACAGCACGGCAGCAGATCCCGCGGATAAGACGGCGGCAGCTGATTCCGGAATAGAAGGGGATGCACAGATCCGTCCGGATGACGGCCTGAACCTGGAAGCGGCCATGAGCATGCAGGCCATGATGGCCTTCCTGCAATACGGGGATCCCGATACACAGGATATGGGGATACAGACAGCAGGACAGCAGGACGGGCAGGTTTCGGTACAGGCAGGACTGGTTGTACAGACCGTCCATCAGGAACAGGATATAAGCTCCGTGCTGACAGCCATGACAGGACTGGAAGGACAGGGTATGGTATCCGGCCAGGATATGATCCGGCCAGCGGC
Source organism: Clostridium pacaense (assembly GCF_020709765.2). Lineage (NCBI taxonomy): Bacteria > Bacillati > Bacillota > Clostridia > Eubacteriales > Clostridiaceae > Clostridium > Clostridium pacaense. Next base: position 172,312 of record NZ_JAJFEB020000010.1, on the reverse strand, counting down.
ATACGATGCTAAAGAAAATGCGTTGCAGCAGACAGCAGGGCAGGAACAGACGGGACCGGACAGGACCGGAATGTTTTCCGATACCATGAAGGCGGCGGATGCAGCCGGGATGGCAGCCCGCGGGGAAGTATCCGTTAAGGGCAATGCACAGCCGCAGGAATCCGGTGAGGACAGCCTTTCCAACATGCAGGGCAGACAGGAACTGTTAAAGGCCATGGGCCGGGAGCAGGAAGTGTCCGCTGCAGTGGATGAGGAGTCCGGGACAGCCAACCAGGTCCTTGAGGAACTGAAACGGAATGCAGAGGCCAGGGGACTGGACCTGTCAGACCGTATGAGCCATAACCGTATGAATCCGGGATTTGGCATCAACAGTGTGAAAGAGGGACAGGAACAGCAGGTTCCGGTGCTGGAGCAGCTTAAGACAGGCCTGGAGCAGGGAATCAAGACCGGGATGAAGGAACTGACCGTGCACCTGAAGCCGGAAGGCCTGGGGGATATTGTCATACACATTGCGGGTACCGATGGGAAGATGTCGGTGCGCATAGGCGTGACCAGCCCGGAGACAGAAAAGCTTGTTACCAGCCAGATGGAAAGCCTGAAGGATATGCTGAGGCCGCTGAACACGGAAGTGGCGGAAGTGTACCGTGACAGCCAGGGAACCATGGATTTTGCAGGCTATGACCAGCAGATGCAGGACCACCGCGGACAGCAGGCCCAACCTCATTACCGCTATTACGGCGGGGATGACGATGCAGGTTCAGATGAGGATATCCTCATGGAGGCCCAGCGTATGATGGCGGAAAGCCGCATGAGCAGGCTGTACGCATATGTATAAGGTCCAAAACAGGAAAAGGAGATAGAAATGTCAGTACAGGTTCCAAATTATACCTCGACTTATGCCTTGGGTGCATCAGGGACAACAGGGCCGGGGACCACGTCCAGGGCCGCATCGTCCGGCAGCACGGCGGGACCGGGCGGCACGGACAGCAAAAGTAAGACCGATACCCCTGACACGGACGAAAGTTCCGGCGCAGGCAATGTGATTGACGCCGTGTTTGGGGATGCAGATGACAAGATGGTCAGCATGGAGGATTTCCTCACGCTGATGGTTGCCCAGCTTAAGAACCAGGATTTCATGAACCCTGTGGACGATACCCAGTATGTGACACAGCTGGCCCAGATATCCACCATGCAGCAGATGGAGCAGATGGCCTACAATGCCAAGAGCACATATGTCACATCCCTTGTGGGGAAGTATGTGTCGGCCGCCAAGTTCACGGTATCAGGAGAACTGAAGAAGTCGGAGGGGCTTGTGGATAAGGTATCCCTTCTGGATGAAAAGTTTGTGATATATGTGGACGGCGAAGCATACGACATGGACGAAATCATGGAAATCAAGACACCGCCAGCCACCACCCCTCCCAATGAGGACGATAAGGATGACAAGGAGCCCGGGGATGATGGGGATTCCGGCAATCAGGGGGACAAAAGCGGCAAGGTGTAGTCCGTACAGTTTGACAGAAGATAAGGAAACTCAGAAACGCACAAACACAGTCCGGGACAGGAGGATGAACAATGGATTCAATGATATATAATAAAATGCTTCATACCCCCATCTATACGGGGACTCCAAGCGGGCCGCCGGAAAAAAGGCCCCAGGAAGCAAAAGGCAATGACAGCGCATTCAAAGAACTGCTGGAGCAGAGGATTAAGGAAGAAAGCCAGGTGTCATTTTCCAAGCATGCCATAGAGCGTGTGGTGGAGCGCGGCGTGGATGTATCCTCAGAGAACATCGGCCGTCTCAATGAAGGCATCCGCATGGCGGAAGAGAAGGGCCTAAAAGAGCCGCTAATCCTTCTTGGTTCCACGGCCTTCGTTGTCAATGTCAGGAATAATAAAGTAGTTACAGTTGTGAATGAGGACAGCCTGAAAGGCACGGTCTTCACGAATATTGACGGAACCGTTATGATATAGCCGGTCCTTTAGGAGGCTATCCTTACCCCGAACGACGGACGGGTAAGGCGGTTTAAAAAGGAGAATTGAATATGTTAAGATCACTATTTTCAGCAGTGTCGGGCATGCAGGCCCATCAGACCAAACTGGATGTCATCGGCAACAACATTGCCAACGTTAATACGTATGGTTTTAAGTCAAGCCGCGCGCGTTTCCAGGATGTTTATTACCAGACGCTCCAGAGTGCGACCAGCGGCGATAACAACAGGGGCGGTACCAATGCCAGCCAGGTAGGTTACGGCGCGCAGCTGGCAGGAATCGACCTGAACATGGAACGTTCAGCCCTGCAGTCCACGGGAAGGCCCATGGATGTGGCCATTACCGGCGAGGGATTTTTCCAGGTAATGGACTCTGACGGCAATATATTCTACACCAGGGCAGGAAACCTCCAGCTGGATTACAAGAGCGGCAACCTGGTGGATGCCAACGGATATACGGTGCTGGGCGTGACGGGGGACCCGTTGGGTAAGGCTGCCTCTTCTGATAAGATACATTTAAGCATCCCGTCCAAGAACAATGCCCAGTCCAGCAGTACCCAGGAAATCAACGGGGTTAAATACACCATAACATCCCAGAACGCCACAGGGGACGCCAATGTATCCATTTCATTCAAGCTGGATGAAACCCTTCCGGACGGCGCGGATGTGGTGGTTCAGCCAAGCGAGTTCAATACCTCCAGCATTGTGGTGAGAATCAGTGACAAGGCGTCCTTTGCAAGTTTATCTGATTTTAATGAGAAAATGAACAGCGCCATTTCCCGCGCCAATAACGGCACGCCCCATCCGGCAGGCAATTTTACCATAACGGCCCAGCCGGCCCAGACTGGCGGGTTTACTGGCAAGGAACTGATGGGAGAGAATTTCGGGATTAAGCCTGGTGAGCAGATATTTAATGATACTTATAAGGACAGCGGGATTTTCGGAGGCATCAAGCCTTCCAGCACCAGCACGGAACCCGTGTTTACGGCATCGGGGGATGTGGAGTATACAATTGTCAAAGTAGGCACCAGCCCGGCCGCGTGGAAGTTAACAGCTACCGTGGAAAAGGATGGTGTACAGAGGACATTTGAGGGCCAGATTTCAGAGAACAGTACCTCGGCCAACAGTGTGTGGCTGAAGGAAACCGGGACCCCGCCAAGCGGTGAGGAAGCCGGACAGTACATTGAAGTGAAACACCCCGGCTACACTGCCATTGAAGATTATTTTAAAATAAATCCCACGGCTGATAAAACGGTTGCAGCCGGAAGCATTACCGCAGCCACCAATTCCAGGGATTTGGGCCTTGGCAGCAAGGCATTCACCCTGACGGACGGAAGCGCAGGCGGTACCGTATCCCTTTCCGACGCGGGCGTGACCATCCTGGCAAACGGTATCATAGAAGCCAACCACCCGAATCTTGGAAAAATCCAGATAGGGCGGATTGACCTGGTAACCTTTGATAACCCGTATGGACTTGAGGGCGTGGGCAATTCCTATTTTAAGGCCACGGGCAACTCCGGCGACGCCAAGGCCTGCAAGGCAGGTGAGGACGGCACAGGCGCCCTGAAGACCTCGTCCCTGGAGATGTCCAATGTGGATATTTCCACAGAGTTTGCGGACATGATTGTCACGCAGAGAGGGTTCCAGGCCAACTCAAGAATCATCACGGTATCGGATTCCATCCTGGAAGAGCTGGTAAACCTTAAGAGGTAACTGCATGGATGGCCTTAGGCCGTCCAGATGGAGGGAATGGATTTTCAATCAGGCCCTGGCGATAAGAAACCGGATAAGGCATCAGACAGGGCCTGATGACAGGACAGGAGGGCGGTATCATGATCATACTTAAAAAACTAAACGGGGAAGCCTTTGTGCTGAACTGTGATTTAATTGAAACAATTATGGAGAATCCTGATACCACCATACTCCTGACCAACGGAAAGCACCTGATTGTAAGGGAATCCAAGGAAGAAGTGGTAAAGAAGGTAGTGGAGTTCCGCCGGGAGGCATTCCGCGGGATGATTGACCAGATTAAGGGCTGAGCATACGGGCAGAGTGAGAAAAGTGGAGAAAAGGAAGTAGGGTTATGGATTTCTTGTCAATTCTAGGTTTTATATTAGCGGTGGGGCTTGTGGGTTTTGGTATGACCTTTGACCAGGAGGCCATGAAACTGGTCTTTACCAATATCCGGGCGTTTGTGGATGTGCCGAGTATGGCGATTACCATTGGAGGGACCATTGGGGTCATGATGATATCATTTCCCGCAGGGGCCTTCAAGAAGATTGGCAGCCACCTGAAAATCATTGTGAGGCCCTATGCCTTTAATCCGGTGCAGTCCATAAGCCAGATTGTAAGCTTGGCCACGGAGGCCCGGATGAAGGGGCTGTTATCCCTGGAGGATAAGCTCAATGAAATCGACGAGCCATTCCTGCACAACAGCCTGATGCTGGTGGTGGATTCCGTGGATTCGGAGAAGGTGCGCAAGGCCATGGAGACAGAGCTTGAGCAGCTGGATGAGCGGCACGCCCTGGACCGCCGTTTCTATGAAAAGGCGGCCAGCTACGCGCCTGCCTTCGGCATGATAGGAACCCTGGTGGGCCTGATCCTCATGCTGGGCAACATGTCGGATGTGGACGCCCTTGCAAAGGGCATGGCCGTGGCGCTTATCACTACCCTGTACGGTTCCCTGCTTGCCAATATCATATTCCTGCCCATGGCCAGCAAGCTGAAGGCCAGGCATGAAGAGGAATTCCTGTGCAAGCAGCTGGTGATGGAGGGCGTATTGGCCATCCAGGAAGGCGAGAACCCCAAATTCATAGAGGAAAAGCTGTTCAAGCTTCTTCCGGCCAGCTATAAGAAGACGGAAGAGGAAAAAGAAAAGGACGGCCAGAAAAAGGCAGCTAAGAAGAAACGCCGCAGAAGAAATAACAAAGAGATTGTGGAATAGAAGGAGCTTAAACCATGGCGAAGGCACAGGAAGGCCAGGATATCCAGGCAATGACGGACGGACAGATGTTTGAAGAACTGATAAGGATACATGCACAGGCAGCAGGGGAAGCGGTTTCATCCATTTTAAAGGCGGACATAGCCATAGGGGAACCCCAGATACATGAGATGACGGTGAAGGAAGTGGAATACAGCCTCCTGGAACCGGCTATCTTTGTGAAAAGCTGTCTTACCTCCCAGGTGGCCGGAAATGTTGTGATGATCCTCCGGCAAAGGGATATGCAGGTATTTTTAAATGAACTCATGGGTGTGGATGACCTTCCTGACCCGGATTTTGTGTTTGACGACGTGGCCATGAGCGCTGCGGGGGAGCTGATGAACCAGATGGCCCACGCCTCGGCTTCGGCCATGGCGCAGTATCTGGGCGATACCATGGATTTTGCGGACTGCCAGCTGGTCCTGTCGGACGGACGCCAGAACCTGTCCCCTGTCATCGGCGACCAGCCTGATTCCAGGATCATGGTTGTTAATTATACCATGCGGATAAAGGATATGGTTGAGTCGGAATTCATTGAGTGCATATCGGCCGCAGCCATAGACAGCCTGGCGCAGGAGATTCAGGCCAGGCAGGAAGCGCAGGCCAGGGCCAGGCAGGAGGAGGAAGAGGCTGCCAGGCAGGCGCGTGAGATGGAGAAAAGCGTGATTGTGGGCCAGGGAGCCGGACGCGGTCAGGCAACGCCCGCGGCAGGACGGATGATGGACGGCGCAGCCCCGGCAGTCCCGGGACTTTCGTGGGGCGGGAATGCCGCCGCTGCCCGGACACAGCCCGGGCAGGATACCATGTACAGGAGCCCTGCCATCAGCGGCAACCTGGGGCTTATCATGGATGTGCCCCTTAACGTGTCGGTGGAGATTGGAAAGACCAGGCGCAGGCTTAAGGATGTGCTGAATTTCAACAACGGAACCGTGGTGGAGCTGGATAAACAGGCAGATGCGCCTGTGGACATCATTGTCAACGGACAGCTCATTGCCAGGGGGGAAGTGGTTGTGATTGACGATAACTTCGGTGTACGTATCACTGAAATAGTAAATACAAGAAGCATTATTGGAAATGGTGAATAAAGTTGAAACGGTTTAATATCCTTGTAACAGCGGGAATCATCGGAATCATTTTCCTGATACTGATTCCCCTGCCCACACCCATACTGGACTTTTTATTTATACTGAACATAACATTGTCTTTGCTGATCCTTGTGATGACCATGTATATCAGGGAAACCCTGGAGTTTTCCGTATTTCCCTCCCTCCTGCTGGTCACGACCCTGTTCCGGCTGGGGCTTAACATATCATCCACCAGGAAAATCCTCTTTGACAACGGTTATGCGGGGCAGGTGGTCAAGACCTTCGGACAGTTTGTCATCCGGGGCAATGTGGTCATTGGTTTTATTATTTTCTTAATCATCGTGCTGGTTCAGTTCATTGTAATCACAAAAGGTTCGGAGCGTGTGGCCGAGGTTGCTGCAAGGTTTACCCTGGACGCCATGCCCGGCAAGCAGATGGCCATTGACGCCGACCTGAACAGCGGCCTCATTGACGAGCAGCAGGCCAAGGAGCGGCGTTCCAAAATCCAGAGGGAAGCGGATTTCTTCGGTTCCATGGACGGTGCCACCAAATTTGTTAAGGGAGACGCCATTATCTCCATCATCATTACCTTCATCAACTTTGTGGGCGGCGTCATCGTTGGTATCATGAACAGCCAGGGAAGCATACAGGATATCATGCAGATTTATACCACCTCCACCATTGGGGACGGACTGGTATCCCAGATCCCGGCCCTGCTCATATCGGTGGCAACGGGTATGATCGTGACCCGGTCCGCGTCGGAGAACAGCCTGAGCGAGGATCTGACAAAGCAGTTCCTGGCCCAGCCAAGGGTGCTGATGACAGCGGGCGGCGCTGCTGCCTGCCTGTGCCTGATTCCCGGATTTCCGGTGCCCCAGATACTGATGATATCCGCGGGCCTGACAGGCGGGGGATATTATCTGTATAAACGCCAGCAGGGCTTGGTGGCGGAGACCGTGGAAGAATTTGTGGAAACAGAAGTCACCAGCGAGGCGTCCTATTACAAAAACATTGAAAACGTTTATGGACTATTAAATGTAGAACAGATAGAAATGGAATTCGGCTACAGCCTGATTCCCCTGGCGGACGAGAGCAACGGCGGCAATTTCATTGACCGTGTGGTCATGTTCCGCAAGCAGATGGCCCTGGACATGGGATTTGTCATTCCCTCTGTAAGGATTAAGGACAGCGGGCAGCTTAACCCCAACCAGTACAGCATCCTGTTAAAGGGGGAGGAGGTGGCCAGAGGGGATATCCTGATGGACCACTACCTGGCGCTGCCGCCTGGAACGGACGCGGATGACGTGCCGGGAATCGACACCATCGACCCTGCCTTCCACATTCCCGCCAAATGGATCAGCGAGGACAGGAAGATACAGGCCGAGCTGGCAGGATATACCCTGATTGACCCCACCTCCGTGGTCATAACCCACCTTTCCGAGGTGGTGAAGGAGCATCTCCATGAGCTTCTTAACCGTCAGGAGGTAAACAATCTTTTAGAGACACTGAAAAAGACCAACAGCAGTATTGTGGAGGACACCATACCGTCCATCATCACGGTGGGCGGGCTGCAGAAGGTATTGGCAAACCTTTTGCGGGAGGGGATCCCCATCCGCGACATGGAGACCATCGTGGAAACCCTCAGCGATTACGGAAGCCAGGTCAGGGACACGGATATGCTGACCGAGTATGTGCGCCAGGCATTAAAGCGCACCATCTCCCGCAGGTTCTCAGAGGCCGGGCAGATGAAGGTCATCAGCCTGGACGACAAGATAGAGAACATGATTATGTCCTCGGTTAAGAAGATGGACACCGGTTCCTATCTGGCCCTGGAGCCTGCTGCAATCCAGAGCATCGTGTCATCGGCCACGGCGGAGATTAACAAGATTAAGGATCTGGTAAATATCCCAATCATACTCACCTCCCCGGTGGTACGGATTTACTTTAAAAAGCTGATTGACCAGTTCTACCCCAATGTGGCGGTGGTATCCTTCAGTGAGATAGACAACAATATACAGATACAGGCATTGGGAAGCATTTCCCTGAGTTAGGAATGGCAGCAGAGGTAACAGGTTATGCAGATGGAACAGACAGACCATGAGGAAATGACCAGGGACCTGGAGGCGTACAGGAAAAACGGCAGCCAGGAACTGAGGAATAAACTGGTCCTACATTATCTCCCCATTGTAAGGTCCGCCGCCGTACAGCTGCGGACCATGGCTGGGAGCCTTCTGGAGCAGGAGGATCTGACGGACCAGGGGGTGCTGGCGCTGATGGAATGTCTGGACCGCTATGACCCCGGCAAAGGGGCCAGGTTTGAGACATATGCATTCGTGCGCGTGCGCGGGGCCATGATTGACTATATACGCAGCCAGGACTGGGTACCCCACAGGGCAAGGAATTTCCAGAAAAAGGTGGATGAGGCATTTTCCATCCTGTCCCATGAAAAGATGGGGGAGCCGGATGTGAAGGATGTGGCCGGATACCTTGACATGCCCGTTGAAAAAGTAGAAAACCATATAAAATACATGAACCACGCATCCGTGCTTTCATTTGAAGCAGCGCTGCAGGACATGACAGCCATATTTGCAAAAGGGGAGCTGGAGGCAGGGGACATGGACGGCAAGCCCGAGGAAAGCCTTTTTTACAGGGAAATGATGGAAATGCTCACGGCTGCCATCGACGGCCTGGGGGAAAAGGAGCGGCTTGTCATAACATTGTATTATTATGAAGAATTAAAATATTCAGAGATTGCAGAGGTCATGGGCATCGGCCAGTCGCGCGTATGCCAGATCCACACCAAGGCAATCAGGAAACTGAAAAGCAGTTTGGAAGATTATATGAGGGGATAAGGATATGTTTTCAGGATTTTATACAGCTGCCTCGGGCATGCTGATGAACCAGCGGTCATTAGACATGGCGGCCAACAACATCGCCAATGTGAAGACCAGCGGCTATAAGCCCAAACGCCTGGTAAAAACCACGTTTAATGAACAGCTGGTGCGCCAGATGAACGGGCAGACCCAGGGGCTGGGCCAGGGTTCCACCATATCCATCGGCACAAGGGAGATGACCACCCATGGCCAGGCTCCGGTGGTGGATACAGGGCAGACCTATGACCTGGCCATTAACGGGGACGGATTCTTCGTCATCCAGGGCACGGACGGCCAGTATCTCACACGCAACGGACATTTTAAACGGGATGAGGAGGGGAACCTGATACTTCCCGGCGTTGGCCAGGTAATGGGGGACGGCGGCCCTGTGTACGTGGATGAGAGCGGGTTCCGTGTTGGCGCGGACGGGATTATCTACGACAATGAGGACGGGGAGCTGGACCAGATACAGATAGTGGAGCCGGATGATTATGACAACCTGACATTTTATGACAACGGCACCTACGGGGCGGGCGGCGGCGTGACACTTACCCAGGTCTATCCCACGGTCTACCAGGGAAAGCTGGAGCAGTCAGGCGTGAACCTGAACAATGAGATGACCAGGGCCATGGAGGTCCAGAGGGCGTTCCAGTCATGCGGCAAGGCCCTTACCATCATAGACCAGATGAACCAGAAGACAGCCAATGAGATAGGGAAGCTGTAGGGGGATAAGAGATGAATATTTCATATTATACGGCAGTCTCAGCCATGAACGCATTCCAGCAGGACCTGGATGTGACTGCCAATAACATGGCAAATGTGGGGACCAACGGATATAAGTCCATGCGCAGTGATTTTAACGACCTGCTGTACACCCAGATGGATATGAGGCCGGAGGCCCAGGTGGGACACGGCGTGAAGAACAATGGGCCGGGAACCACGTTCCAGCAGGGGATTTTCCGCAAGACCGGACGTGCCCTGGATTTTGCCGTGTCAGGCAAGGCGTTTTTTGCGATCCAGACCAGCGAGGACGAGGAGGAGCCGGCTTACACAAGGGACGGCGCCTTCCAGATAAGTTCCACCGAGGACGGCAATTACCTGACCACCAGCGACGGCAGTTATGTGCTGGACTGGGACGGCGAGCCAATCGAGCTGGAGTACAAGGCGGCGGAAGACGGCAGGGGAGATGACACAGGGGAACTGGACCTGGATTCCATTGCGGACCGGATTGGCCTGTTTGTGTGCGAGAACCCGGAGGGCCTTATCCATGCAGGGTCCAACCTGTTCCGTACCGGTGAGGCTTCCGGGGAGTGGATGTCCATAGAGGATCTGGATGAGGACCAGGAGAAAAGCTCGGTCATGACCAGGACCCTTGAAATGTCCAATGCCGATATGTCCACGGAGATGGTCAACCTGATGCAGACCCAGCGCGCATTCCAGCTTAACAGCAGGATTGTAAGCACTGCGGACCAGATGGAAGAGATGATTAATAACTTAAGGTAACGACATCAGCAGATTGTGCTAAAAGGGGGTGCCCATGAACGAAAAAAGTCTGATTTACAGCTTGTTATCTAAATTTCTTGATGACAATCAGGAGGATGGGATCCCGGAACATGCGGGAGAGGATGAACGGGAAGGAGAATCACGGACACAGGGGCAGTCCTATGACGATACAGACAGGGAAGATGAAGGGACAGGAGGCCAAAATGCGGACGGTGCCCGGGACGGCAGGGGCCAGGATGGCAGAAGCCGAAACGGCAGGAGCCAAGACAGCGGGAGCAGAAATGGCAGGGACCAGAACGGCAGGGACCAGGATAGTGACCACCGGGTGGAAACCGTTGAGGACTGGAATGAGGCTGAAGTAAGGCGGAGGGAGCAGGTGGAACGGGAGCTTCTGGGAAAGGAGCAGACCGGGGCAGATGGACAGGATGCGTCCGACTGGGATATGTCCGGCCGGGATGCATATGACCAGGATTCATATGGCGGGACCGGATATGGGGATGGAAGACCGGGTGGATATGGTTCAGGCCAGGGTGGATATGGTTCAGTCCAGGGTGAAGATGTGCCGGCCGGGGAAACGGACCAGGATGCCTGGGTGGAGCTGATTGTGGCTGACGACAGGATGAGTGTCTCCATGATGGTGCACGGCCCCCAGGGGGAAGGACAGGACGTGTCCAGGGCAATGATACATGATGCACTGGAGCAGAAGGGGATATGCTTTGGCGTTGACGAGGAGAAGATAGGAACCATTGTCAATGAAAGGCAGTATCTGCAGATGGCTGTCATTGCAAACGGAATGCCTGCAATCAATGGGGAAGATGGACGGATTAAGGACTATTTTCCCAGGAAGGCCCAGTTAAAGTATGCTTCCAAGGGCAATGGCGGCATTGATTTTAAAAGCATGAACCTGATACATAATGTCCAGAAAGGGGATGTGGTGTGCGATATCACCATGCCCACGGAGCCGGAGGACGGCGTGGATGTGTTCGGCGAACCTGTACGGGGAAAGAACGGCACCATGCCTCCCATCCCCCAGGGAAGGAATATCGTATATACCCCGGAGCGGGATAAGCTGGTTACGGCATGTGAGGGCAACCTGACCTTCCGTTCCGGCCGGTTCCATGTGGAGAATATATTTTCCGTGTCCGGCAATGTGGACAACAGCGTGGGAAATATTGATTTTACAGGCAGCGTTGTGGTTCACGGGGATGTGCTGGAGGGATACAGGGTGATTGCCAAGGGCGACATCACGGTGATGGGAATCGTGGAAGGCGCTTATCTGAAGGCAGGCGGGGACATCCTGCTGCACAAAGGAATGCGGGGAATGAAAAGCGGCGTCCTGGAGGCGGACGGGGATATCACGGCCAAGTTCCTGGAAGACTGCAACATTTACGCAAAAAATAACATACAGGCAGAGTACATCATCAACTCAGAGGTGTCCTGCGGCCATGACCTGACCCTGATGGGAAAGCGCGGCGCGTTCATCGGCGGGAACTGCTCGGTCTATAACTGTATGAATGTAAAGGCCGTAGGCGCGCCCAGCCATATCACGACCTCGGTTACCCTCGGCCTGACTCCCCAGCTAATGGAGGAGATGGAGGCAGTGGGGAAGGAAATGCTGCTGCTGTCCAGGAAACTCACCGAGCTTAACAAGGATATATCATATCTTAACGGAAAGCTCAAGGAGGGCAGCATCACGCCAATCCAGCGTGACCGTCTGGCAAAGCTTAAGCTGGAAGCCCCCATCAATTCGCTGAAGGAAAAGAAACTGAAGCAGCAGGGCGCCGAACTGTCCAGGAAACTGCGGGAGGTTGGCAAATCAAGGCTTACGGCAAGGGAGGTTTATCCCGGAAGCGTCATCAACATTGGGGATTGTAAGATGAGCATCACTAAAAAGGAGGATAACTGTACCTTCTACTATCTTGACGGGGAAATCAGGAAAGGAATTCGCTAATGGCAGACATCTTACGGGTGACTTCTCCGGTCATCAACAAGAATATCATACAGCCGGATAAGGCGATGAAAGACCCATCGGTCCCCTTTGACATGCAGGAAATCCGGCATATCACCAAGAATCCCGAGGGCAGCGGCCTTCTGGGAAACCACAATGTGCTGGAGCGGGAGGCCGGGGCCGCTACCCTGATGAACCTGTTAAAGGACCCGGCGGTAACGGTCAACTACCTGAAGAATATATATATGCTGGAGGAAATCATCAGTCTCCTGCCGGTGAACAATAACACGGTGACCCAGGAAATAAGGCAGCTTTTTGACGCGCTTTTAATTGAGCCGGAGCATATTGTGGATGAACTGGTGGACCAGGAATATGCCTCCACCCTGTTTAAGGGGGAACTGTTTGACTTCCTGAGGAACCAGCTGGGGGATAAGCCGGAACTGCGGTTGGAGACAGCGGAGCTTTTAAAGGCAATAAATGGAAGCATTTCCCGGCAGGACGTGCTGGATTCCGTGGCCAACAGCCTGGAATACCTGTCGGAACAGCTGTCTGGCAGCAGGACGCTCTATGGGAAGTTCGTACAGTTGGCCGCGCGGGTCCGGGATGTCCGCAGCGGCCAGGAGTTTGAGGAGCTTAAGACCGAGGTGCAGCAGGCCTTAAAGGAACTGGAACAGAGCGTGCTCTACTCTCCCCAGACAGCCAGGGTCCTGCCCAACATCCTTTACAATATGTCCAGGTACCAGGACAACGAGGCATATCTCCAGGAGGCGCTTCTGAACCTTCTCATCCATGTGAACAGCCGGGAAGACAAGGGACGGTTACGGGAAATGGTCCGGGATTACATAGAAAGCTTCCGTGGGCCGGAGCGGCAGGAAAACCGTTCCAGGATCATGGACACCCTGGCGGAAATCATTACAAAGCAGGACAGGGAAACCCCCATGAATAGCCTGAACGGGGATAAGATAGAGAAAATCATCACCAGCCTGCTGTCCTCGCCCTGTAATTATACGCCGCTGCTGCATTTTGTAATCCCGGTGGATTACCAGGGGATGAAGGCATTTTCCGAACTTTGGATAGACCCTAAGGACGAGGGACGGGGCGGGGAACGGGGAAGCCGGGATTCCGGCGGGACAGACCATGTCCATGTGCTCATTACCTTTGATATACCTGGGATTGGGCAGATGGAGGCAGAGTTCATGATGGCGGGAAAGGAACTGGGGTTCCACCTGTACTGTCCTGAATCTTATACAGGGATATTCGGGGGACTGGTACCCGAGTTCAGGAAAATCATGGAGGAACACGGTTACCGGGCGGCTGACATAGAGGTGGAGCGCATGGACCATGTGCGTTCCCTGATGGAGGTATTTAAAAACCTGCCATTTAAAAGGACGGGCGTAGATGTCAAAATTTGAGAAAAATAAAGCGGTAGCTTTAAAATACAATGCAGATGAAGACACGTCCCCCGTGGTGATTGCATCAGGCTATGGGACGGTTGCAGAGCACATCATAGATATTGCGGAAAAAAAGGGGATTCCTGTATTCAAGGACGACAGTGCGGCATCCCTGCTCTGTATGCTGGATGTGGGGTGTAATATACCGGTGGAGCTGTATGAGGTGGTTGCGGGGATTTACTGCAAGCTCATGGAGACCTCGGCCCAGATACGGGGTGTGGAGAAGGCGGCGGCTGCAAAAGCTTTAGAAGGAAAAACTTCAGGGGCGGGAAGCCAGGCCGGCCGTCTGCGCCGGAATCTGGTGTCCGGGCGCGAGAGGAATGACAGCTGACGGCGTGTTTACGCCGGATGTCACTTGATGGACGACAACAGGATGAATACAGGGGGTGGCGGAATTGGTTGATTTGCTGGATGGGTATGTGGGCTCGTCGTGCGTCATAAAAGCAAAGAATAACGATTTGATCAGTATGGGGGTCCTGCACCGCATCGGGAAGAATTTCATCGATGTGGGCAGTTCCCGCAATGAACTGCCGGGGATTCCATATAATCTTTTGGTAAAGCTGGAGATTTACAATACCCAGCTTGGTTTTAAGGTGCTGATTGGCCGGGTGTACCTGTCATCGCCCAAGCTGGCCAGGATAATTGATTTAAACGAGGCCACCAATGATGAGCGGCGGGAGTATTTCCGTATCAGTACAAGGGACACAGGCATCATCTATAACTGCATGCGCGGGGACGATGTGATGGAGATGGAAGGCGGTTCCAAGGACGTCAACGGGCTTAAGGTACAGCTGGTGGATATCAGCCTGGGCGGCCTGATGTTCAGGAGCAGGGAAGAATTCAGGACCAATGACCGTTTTAATATGGTGATACCGGCCATGGGCGATTCCATGCTGTATACCTGCGAGGTGCGCCGTCAGGTGCAGAGGCCCGAAGGGGATTATGGCTATGGATGCGAGTTTATGGAAATGGCTACCAGGCAGGAGGATTTGCTGTACCGGTATATCCTGCGGAGGCAGGGGGACCAGTTAAGGCGGATACGGTAGCGGGATACTGCCGGATAATGCAGGAAATGGACAGCAGGGAAGTTATGTTTAGGAGGATACGGGGACATGGCCCAGGGAAAATCACAGGACCGGCGGATGGTCAGGAACAGGCGGGTGATGATTTATACCTTCCTGATAATCCTGACCCTGTTTTATATATCGGCACACCGGAAGCTGGAACGGGAGCGGGCGGTGGAGGCGGCGAAGGTGACGGAGACTGTGGGAGCAGGGACGGTTTCGGCAGTGGATGGTGACGGTGCGGCTGGGGATGATCTGGGTGTTGGAAAAGGGTATAGGGCAGATGGTGATTTTGGTTTGGATGGAGGAAGTGCAGATGACCGGATGCATTTAGGCGGGCAGACAGATGAGGGTACGAAGCATAGCGGTGGAATGGAGGGGGCTAAAGAGCTGTTCATCAGCCAGGATGATATGTGGTGCCTGATACTTACTAACGCGGAGTACCCGGTGCCTGAAGATTATGCGGCGGAGTTAAAAGCCATTCCGGGAACCGAGCAGTCAGTGGACGAGCGGATTTATGAACCATTGATGCAGATGCTGGAAGATATGAAAGCGCTGGGGTTATCACCTGTCGTGTGCTCAGGCTACAGAACATTGGACAAACAGGAAAAACTGTTTAACCGGAAGGTGCAGTCTTATGTGAGAAGCGGTCATACGAAAGAAGAATCATACATTCTTGCAAGGCAGACCATATCCATCCCGGGGTCAGGGGAACATTGCCTGGGCCTGGCGGTTGATTTTTATACTAATAAGTATCATAAGCTTGAGAAGGAATTTGAGAAGACACCGGAAGGCCAATGGCTCATGGAGAATGCCCAGGATTATGGTTTTATCATGAGGTATGGGGAAGATAAGGTGGATATCACAGGGATTGAGTATGAGCCGTGGCATTATCGTTATGTGGGGGTGGAAGCGGCAAGGTATATGAAGGAGCAGGGCCTGTCCCTGGAAGAATTTTATATTGAACAGAGTCTTTATGGATAGAGTCTTTATAGATAGAGTGCACAAAAAATAAATTCGATTTTTGTGCACTTTTTTGGTAAATAAAAGAGGGGGTGCGTACGATAAATATTACAGAGCGGAAGGAATGGATGTTCCGGAAGCTTGGTCCAGTGTCAGACAGGGCCCGTCCGGCATTGGGATATGTCATGAAACAGGGAAAAGGATTTCCCGGAATATTATAATTACATGGAGGTAATTAGTATGAGGATTCAACACAACATTATGGCATTAAACTCCAGCAGACAGCTGGGCGTAAACAACAGTTCAGTATCTAAGTCTCTTGAGAAACTGTCATCCGGTTACAGAATCAACCGCGCAGGTGATGACGCAGCCGGTCTGGCTATTTCTGAGAAGATGAGGGCACAGATTAAAGGTCTGACAGCAGCAAGCGATAACTCCCAGGATGCTATCTCTTTAGTACAGACAGCTGAAGGCGGACTCCAGGAAGTTCATTCCATGCTGAACCGTATGCAGGAACTGGCTACTAAGTCTGCAAATGGTACTTATACGGATGATGTTGATAGGAAGGCTTTGCAGGATGAGGTTAGTGCGTTAAAGGATGAAATTAACCGTATTGCTGATAGTACTAATTTTAACGGTATTAAATTGCTGGATGGTTCCATGGGAAATGGTACAACTGGTGCCGTTGTAACGAGTACAAAAAATACAGCAGGCACAGCAGGCAATTTTACAGCAGCAGTTAATTTTACGGTATCTGGTTTAGAAGCAGGAAAGACAATTACTATAAACACAGTGGCAGATGGAACAGCATCCAGCGTATCAGCGGATGCAAATGGCAATATTACATTATCATTAGAGGCAAAGGCAGGAAAAACATATACTCAGGCGGATATTGATAAACTAATTAGCGATGCCACACTCCCGGCATCTGCGACTAATCTGAAAATTAATATTGATAATGATATATCAATACAGACTGCGGGTACAGGTACAGTTGAACAAGTTGCAGCCACTGCAGTTGCAAAAGCTGAAAATGCATTTAGAAATGTAACTACAACTGGTGGTGTCAATGTAAAAATAACTTCAGGTACGGCGGGTAATGATGTTAGAACGATAGGTTTTAATGGCACTAATGCGGGAGTGGAAATAGCTGCTGCAAATGGTAACGTGCTGGTAGGATTGGATCAGACAAAATCTTATACAGCCAATGAACTGAATACTATTCTTGCAAAAGCTGGTGCTAATATGACAGTAGCATTTGATGGTAGTGTAAGTGGTGTGGATTTGGCTACCATAACTCCTGCTGCTTTAGCTGGAGGTACTGGTCTTGCTAGCGGTGGTGGATTAAAACTACAGATTGGTGATACAAATGATTCTTGGAATCAATTAGATTTATCGATTTCCGATATGCATGTGAATTCTCTTGGCATAGGAAGCCTTGATATTGGTACTAGAGAAGGCGCATCCGCAGCCATCAGCAAAATCACTGATGCTATCAACCAGGTATCCACTAGCCGTGGTAAACTCGGTGCTATCCAGAACCGTCTTGAGCATACTATCAACAACTTGGGTGTTACTACAGAGAATATTACAGCTGCTGAGTCCCGTATCCGTGACGTTGATATGGCAAAAGAGATGATGGAGTTCACAAAGAACAGCGTTCTGATGCAGTCTGCACAGGCTATGCTGGCACAGGCTAATCAGCAGCCACAGTCCGTATTACAGTTATTACAGTAAGGCAATTTAAAATTTATGTAATATTATTCTTTTGAATAATAAGGTGCTGTCTTCGGATTATTTATCATTGGTCTGGAGGCAGTGCCTTTTTGATTGCAGAGGATTTGTTTTGTTTCTTTCTTCTTTCTTACAAAATATAGATTTCCTATTTGATTTTTATTATAATTATATTATTAAATACTGCCATATAACCGGATAGTGCCACATAATCGGATGTCTGCAATTGGGAAGGGGAAAGAACTATCGAGATAAATGGCAAAAGGGGCAGTTGGTGTCATTTTTCTCCGGTCACTTCTGCAGCCATTGGAAACAAAGAACTATGAAGATAATATGGCGTGCTGCTATGAGGGCTGGTTGGTCAGGTTTTTGGAACAGACAGCTGGAATTTCACCAGGGGAAACATAAATGGATATTTTTAGAATAAAGATGCCAATCAACCAGATGCAAACCGTCCATACAGATATATGAAATGGAATCTGGATTACACGGATGTATACGGCTGTCTATGAAGGAATGGGAAAAGGAGAATTCCTTAATATAATTGTATCCATGACATAGATATGCCCATACTGTATAGCAAAGACACCCCAATCGCCCCACCACGCCCCCCTCAAACCTCATGTAAGGGTTTGAGGGGGTTATCTTTATCCTTTTTCCACTATTTTTACCAATATTAAAATTTGTAAAAGGAGGGGATGCAAGAAGATGTTACATTAGACACAAAATCAAAGTCTAATCCGACCGTCCACTGACAACGGTTATATTGGTTTAAAGTTTTGCGGTTATAACCTTAAAAACTATTGAAATTTTGATAAGAATGCGGTATGCTATTATAGATGGGAGGTGTCTTTTATGATTAATAGACCAATTTACGTAGATAAGATAATGGCATATGCGGATACACCATTTGTAAAAATCCTTACTGGAATCCGCCGCTGTGGGAAATCAACCATTTTGAAAATGCTGATAGATAAAATGAAAGAACGGGGTATCCATGAGGAGCAAATATTGCATTATAGCTTTGATTCTTTGGAATATGAGGATATAAAGACCGCGAAAGCGTTGTTTGCACACTTCAAGCAGCATTTATTTTTAAAGGGCAAGACCTACCTTTTTCTGGATGAGATTCAGGAAGTAGAATCATGGGAGAAAGTTGTAAACTCCCTTATGGCTGACTATGATGTAGACATTTATGTAACCGGCTCAAACTCCAGGATGATGTCCTCTGAAATATCTACTTACTTGACTGGCCGTTATATCGCATTTCGCATTTACCCTTTATCCTTTTCCGAGTATATGACCTTCCGAAAGGAATATACGGAGATTCTTGACTCTTACACAGAACTTGCAAATTATCTGCGGCTTGGGGGATTCCCGGCAGTTCATCTGCAAAAATACACGCCGGACGAGGTCTATACCATCGTCAGGGATATTTACAATTCTACAATATTTACTGATATTGTAAGGCGTAATCAAATCCGCAAGGTGGATCAGCTGGAGCGTATTGTGAAGTTCGCATTTGACAATGTTGGACGGACCTTCTCCGCTGCTTCCATTTCAAAATATCTGAAAAGCGAAAATCGGGCCATTGATAACGAAACGGTTTATAACTACCTCAGCAAGCTGGAAGGCGCCTATATCCTACACCGCTGTTCCCGCTTCGATGTACAGGGCAAGGAAATTTTGAAAACACAGGAAAAATTCTATCTGGCTGACCCGGCGCTGCGTTACAGCGTACTGGGATATTCAGCGAACAGTGTAGCGGCCATGCTGGAAAATATCATTTATCTTGAATTGCTGCGCCGAGGATATGATGTATACGTTGGAAAATTAGAAAACGCTGAAATAGATTTCATTGCCATTAAGCAGGAAAACAAGCTATACATTCAAGTGACTCAGGAGATTGGTTCCCCTGAAACCGAAAAACGCGAATACGGCAGGCTGCTTGATATTCGGGATAACTATCCTAAGTATGTGCTGCGTACAGATGCATTTGTGGGCGGCAATTATGAGGGAATCAAAACCATGCACGTTGCTGATTTCCTGCTAAGCGATGAATATTAAAAAGGGAATGATGTGTTAGTGAAGACAGAAAGAAACTATCAATTTGAACGGCTAATGCAGCTGGCAATATTGATATAGATGTATATGAGGCTGCTATATATTACGAATTTGAAAACCATGATGTAAAAATATTGTAATCCCTGATATAGGGCGTTGCTGCCTGGCTGTCATCAGCCCGCGGCAGCGCTCCGGCTTTGTATCCATACGGCTGCATAGAAAACAGCATGAACCGCAAATCCGGTATAAATAGGCCATTAAAGGAAGAAAAACCCAATTGTCTCAACCCGCATTTCCTGATATAATAAAAACCAGAATATAACAAATGAGGAACAAAGGAGTTCCTGGGGGAGTACATTATGGCGGTAACCATTGCGTTGTCTAACCAGAAGGGCGGTGTGGGAAAGACCACGTCAGCCTATGTGATTGCAACAGCGTTAAAGGAAATGGGCTACAGGGTCCTTGCGGTGGATATGGATCCGCAGGGAAACCTGAGTTTTTCATTGGGGGCGGATACGGAGAGCGCCACTATCTATGATGTTCTGAAGGGGGAGTTAAAGCCCAGATATGCGGTTCAGAAGTCCACATTGGTAGATGTTATTCCATCCAACATCCTTCTCAGCAGTATTGAACTGGAGTTTACAGGGGTCAGGAGGGAGTTCCTTCTTAAGGAGGCCCTGGATTCACTGAAGGGGCTTTATGATTACATACTCATTGATTCGCCGCCTGCCCTTGGCATCCTGACCGTGAATGCATTTACGGCAGCTGACTATGTGCTGGTGCCCATGCTCTCGGATATTTTCAGCCTGCAGGGGATTACCCAGCTGGAGGAAACCATACGCCGTGTCAGGAATTACTGTAATCCTGATATTCAGATCCTGGGGGTGTTCCTTACCAAGCACAATCCCAGGACCAGGTTCAGCAAAGAGGTGGAGGGAACGCTCAGGATGGTGGCAGAGGATTTGCAGATGCCTGTTCTGGAAACATTCATCCGTGAGAGCGTAGCGCTCAGGGAGGCCCAGTCCCTGCAGTGTTCCGTGCTGGAGTATGCGCCTGACTGCAATGCGGTGCGGGATTACGGGAGCCTGATTCAGGAATTGATGCAAAGGGGGCTTAAGGCAAATGGCTAAGACCAGGACAGAGATTGATAAAGAAATGATGTACCGCAAAATCATGCCGTCTGCCGCAAAAAAGGATACGCTGGGTAATGCAGGGGATATGCATGCTGATGGTGCTGTTCAGGCGGCATCCGCCGGAATGGCACGGGAAGCAGAAGGCGCTGCGTCGGGTATGTCCGGTGCACCGGGTTTTGGGGCCCTGACACCGCCCACAGCGGCATCCATGGCAAAAGCCTTAAAGCGCAATCCGGTTACCCTGCCATTTAAGGAAGAGAACAACATGGTGCTGGTGAACCTGATGGAGGAACTGGTCATATCGCGGCTGGATTCCACCCTGGACAGGTTTAACTGCTGTAAATGCGACAAGTGTAAAAAGGATATTGCGGCCCTGGCCCTGAACCGTTTGAAACCGCGCTATGTGGTAATGAAGGAAGGGGACCAGGAAAAACGCAGTAAGGCAGAACTGGAGAACGGTTCGGAGGTCACAGGGGCCCTTGTGCAGGCCATTCTGGTGGTGAAGAAGGAACCGTGGCATTAAGCGCCAGCATGCACAATGGGATTGGAAGGTCATAAGCCGTCAGGGCAGTGCCGGGAATGGTATCATTTCAGGCTGCGCCCCGGCGGCTTTTTATTTGAAAAATATAAAAAATAACATTTAACCTGTAAAGTTTTCAACTTGGCGTTCGATAACTATTATAAGGTTAATAGAATCAGGACATAAGTATTGCCATACAAAGAGCACCTAAGGAAAGGAAGCCGGGCTATGGATATGAAGATTACGAGAAATTACGCAGCGTACCAGAACGCTGTGAGCAGTGCAAAACATACGGAGAAAAGTGCTCCCGTGTCTCCCCAGGCAGCTGGGAAGGCCAGAGGGGATGCCATCTGCATCAGCAGTGAAGGGGCGAAGAAAAGCGATGCTTCCGCATTTGCAGCGGCATTGACCAGGTCCATGGAAGAAGAGGCCCCGGCAGAGCGGATAGCTGCCCTTAAGCAGCAGGTACAGGACGGCACATACCAGGTTTCGGCTGAACAGATTGCAAGGCGTCTGATGAGCGGTCTGTAGGAAGGGGAAGCAATTGGAAGACATCATTGATTTTTTATTGGAATATACAGAGGCCCTGGAGGCCATGGAGCAGAAGCAGGTAGAAAAGCTGGGGCTTCTGATGACCAGGGAGCTGGATAAGGTGGAGCAGACCATCATGATGCAGCAGGCCATGGATAAGAAGCTTGAGAACCTGGAACACAGACGCCAGGAACTGTTTACTGCCCACGGACTGGATGGCAGGACGTTAAAACAGATAGCTGATGAGGCAAAGGACAGTGAGCGGAAGGAACTGCTGGAACTGTACCGGAGGATTGACGGATCCATCGGCAATATCCAGTATTATAACAAGAAGGCAGAGGTGCTTGCGAAGTCTGAACTGGAACGCATGGGCATTGATTCCAGGATGGTGGGCAATCCCACAGGAATCTATGGACGCCCAACCGTACAAAAGGGGAGCAAGCTGGAGAAAAAGGCCTGATATCAGGCTGATACAGGGAGAGTGGCAGATTGAGACCGACATTCATGGGGCTGGAGACAGCTAAGAGGGGTATCATGGTAAACCAGAAAGCCATTGATATCGTGGGAAATAATATAAGTAATGTTAATACAAAGGGATATACCAGACAGCGTCTGGATTCAGTAAGCGTCAATGTCTATGGGAGCAGCCAGTTCAATTACAGTTCCATCCCTCTGGCAGGACAGGGCGTGGATGCAAAGGGAGTAGCCCAGATACGCAATCCATACCTGGACGCCAAGTTCAGGGAACAGTACAGCGATGTTGGGTATTTTGACCAGAAGGCAGCCATCCTGGACCAGATTGAGGGGATCATCAGTGACCCGGAGGTGGAAGGCACCGGCATTAAGTCGGCCCTTACCGCATTGTCCCAGTCCCTGGCGGATTTCAGCCAGAATCCGTATCAGGAGACCAACGCCAATATTGTCATGCATGCGTTTAAGGCCGTGACCCAGGTCCTGAATGAATATGATGCCAATTTGCAGACACTGATGGAGCAGACCAAGAACGATTTTTCCATTGCGGTGCAGGACATCAATACCAAGCTGAACCAGCTGTCGGAACTGAATAAGTCCATTGCCCATGAGATATTTGCAAACAGCGATTATGACGGGGTGAATTATGGGCCGAATGACCTGCTGGACCAGCGCAATACCATATTGGACGACTTATCCAGATATGGTTCTGTCCAGGTTACGAACCTGGATGGAGGCGGGGTACAGGTTAAGTTTAACGGCAAGGTCGTGGTGGATGTGTCAGGGGCTTCCTATACCAATGACCAGCTTATGATAGGCAGCGACGGCACCAGCCTTACTTGGAACAGCAACGGCAAGACTGCTAATTTGGGCAGCGGGGCAATCAAGGGCTTTACCGACATGCTTACGGGCAATGATTCCATCATGTCGGGCATACCGTATTACCAGAACCAGCTGGATAATTTTGCAAAGACGCTTGCGGATGTGTTCAACAATAAGGTTCATGCAGATGACCCGGATTTTCCGGATAAGTATAAGGAACTTCTAAGCGGGGATGGGAACGGGAATATCACGGCCGGGAACATTTCCATCAGTGATAAGTGGGCGGAGGACTCCTCTTATATTATCAGGGATAAGAATCCGGACGGAGATCTGGATAACACGGATATCCTGGATATGAAGGCGGCCCTGGAGCAGGATTTTAATTTTGGCGGCGGGTTCTCAGGTACATTCAGTGAGTTTATCACCAAGACCACCAATACACTGGGAAGTGAAATTAAGACCAACAGCGCCAGGATGCAGGCTTCCCTGTCCATTGCGGAAAGCGTGGAGTCGGAGCGCATGGGCGTTTCCGGGGTTTCCCTCAATGAAGAGGGAATCAATATGATGACATATAACAAAGCGTATCAGGCCCTGGGGCGTCTCATGACAACCATGGATGAGCAGCTGGATATGATTATCAATAAAATGGGTATGGTAGGACGTTAAGGAGGGGCATATGAGAATCACGGAAAGTATGATGACAACTTCATATAATAAAAATCTTCAGAGGAATATTTCCAATCTGGCTTCCTCCAATCTGAAGCTGGCATCCCAGCGGCAGTACAACCATGTATCTGAGGACCCGGCAACCGCTTCCAAGGCATTTGCAATCCGTGACCAGATTGCAAGGACCGAAGAACATATCAATGTGGTGAAGAATGCCACGGGGGAACTGGAGACAGCGGATTCCAATATACTGACGCTTAATTCCATCCTTGAGAATATTTATGAGAAGGCCACCAAAGCAGGAGGGGCCAGCAGCCAGGATTCCATGGATGCCATTGCGGAGGAACTGAGCGGACAGATGGAGGAGCTTTTACAGACCATGAACGCCAGGTACGGGGACAAATTCCTGTTCTCCGGATCTGCCAACGGCACGGCGCCATTTACCCTGGATGCCGATGGGAACCTCCTGTTTAACGGGAAGTCCGTGGATGCATATGATAAGAATGACCCGGATACTTATTTCAGTGAAAATAAGCCGGTTTATCTGGACATTGGTTTTGGCACGTATGCAACAGGCACCAATACGGCTAAGACGGGAATCAAGATATCCACCTCCGGCGTGGATGTGCTGGGATGCGGGAAGGACGAGAATGGGATGCCCAATAACCTGTACAGCCTCATAGGGCAGGTAAGGGACCAGCTAAAGGCCGGGGACAAGGAAGGCGCCATGGATTCACTGTCCCAGTTAAAGAAGAAGCAGAGCAATATTTCCATTGCCACATCTGAGATAGGGACCAGGGAGAAAATGCTGGAGCGCACCCAGGACCGGTTGGAAACAAGCCTTGTGAACCTGCAGAAAAGCCAGAAGGACCTGGAAGCGGTTAAGGTGGAGACAGAGGCCGTGAACAATAAATCCGCGGAAACAGCCTGGATGATTACCCTTCAGCTGGGATCCAGCATCATACCGCCGTCCATATTTGACTTTATGAAATAAGTTGAAAAGAGGTGTCTGAGGATGAATGTGTTAAAAATTACAACCACTCCCATTAAGCTGTCCATGACCTCCCAGAGGGCCAGGCTTGAGAGCAGGATACCTGACCCGGAAGTGGGTATCATACAGAATCCTGGCAAACTGAATATGAAGTCGGAGAATATCAAAGTGGACATTGATACATCCCGTTCCAGGGACAGCATGGGGTTCCGCACAGCCAGGGGAATCATGAGGGACGGGGCGCAGGCAGGTATTAAGGCGGCATCGGACGCCACGGCCCAGTATTCCAGGATTGGCAACCAGATGATGCAGATACAGGACGGGGTCACGGTTGCAGATATCATGAAGAACCAGATGATGGCCCAGACCAATATCACCACCGGGATTGCATTCATACCGTCAGTTGGGCCTGACATTTCCTGGCAGCCGCCGGATTTATCCATTGACTATACACCGGCCCAGGTGGAATTCAGACCACAGGTACAGGAACCACCGGCTACCTATGTGCCGGGAGAACTGAGGGTGGATGTGGAGCAGTATCCGAAAGTGGATATTGAATATATGGGCGAACCCATGTATGTGCCGCCCAGTGCCAATCCGGCCCATGAGGCGGCTGCGGAATAGGGATTTGATGGAGGGATACTTTTGAAGATTGAGACACGGGATTTCGGAATCCTTGATATTGAAGAGAAGAACATCATAACATTTAAGCAGCCCGTTTTCGGCTTTGAGGAATATACCCAGTTCGTCCTTGTAAATGATTCTAACATGGGCAGCGGAATCTGCTGGCTCCAGTCCATTGAGCAGAAAAATGTCTGCTTTATCATGCTGAACCCTCTGGAGGTAAAGCGTGATTACGCCCCGGTGGTGATGCAGGATGTGCTGATCCTTCTGCAGGCAGTGCCTGAGGATGACCTGGACTGCTGGGTGCTCATGGTCATCGGGGAAACCTTCCGTGATTCCACCGTGAACCTTAAAAGCCCTGTCATCATCAACCATAAGACAAATCTGGCCGTCCAGGTGATTCTGGATCAGGATTATCCCATACGGCAGGCTATATTCGGCCAGGGAGAGAGGGACGGCCTATGCTGATATTATCCAGAAAAAAGGGTGAATCCATTAAAATCGGAGATGATATCGAGATATTCGTGGCTGAAATCAAAGGCGACAAGGTGCGCCTTGGCATATCGGCCCCGGACGACATGAAGATATGCCGCACGGAACTGTACCTTACTGTGGAGAATAACAAGGAGGCGTCCGATAAGGTGGACCTTCTGAAGGTATTCCAGCTTTCCAGGAACTTAAAGGCTCTTGCGCAGGACAGCGCCCAGGAGGAGAAGGAGGGCAGGGATGGAGATACTTGACCGGATGAGGATGCTGCTCAGGGAAAAGGCCATCCTGCTGGGACAATATGAGCAGGAAACCATGAGACTGGACACGGATGACCCGGAGGCAGTGGATGAAATCGTGGCCGCCGTGGAGGCAAGGCAGGCCGTCATAGATAAGATAGATGGGCTTGATGAACAGATGGAAAGCCTGAGGGACGGCTCGGCTTATGGGAAACGCTGTTACAACATAGGTAAGAACCGTTGTGATTACAGCAGCCTGAATGAAGGGGAACAGGGACTGTTCCGGGACGGCCAGGCTGTCTTTACCATGATAACAAGAATACAGGAGCTGGAAGCCGGGGTGCCGGGGAAGATGGCGGCGATTCAGGCACAGCTTCAGGAAAAGATAAAGAAGAACAATGTAAACGGTAAATTTACCGGGTACTTAAAGCAGATGAATCAGGGGAGCAAAGGCGTGCTCTACGATAAAAGAAGATAGGGGGATGGGCGATGGCATCAGCATCATCAATTAATACAGTCAGCGCAGCCGGCAATAAAAACTATATATCGGGCCTTGCTTCCGGCATGGATACAGACAGCATCGTAGAAAGCCTGCTGATGGGTACACAGACTAAGATCGATAAACAGACGGGATTAAAGCAGCAGCTGGAGTGGAAGCAGGAAACTTACAGGGATTTGATTGGGAAGATTAATACCTTTGGCGATAAGTATTTTTCTTATTATGGTTCAGGGCAGACCAACCTGATGAGTCCAACCACCTTTAAGACCATGACAGGACTTAGCAGTAACAGCGCCATTAAGATCAGTTCGGTTTCTTCGAATGCGGTCAGTTCCATGAAGGTGGATGCTGTTAAACAGCTGGCTACGGCCTGTACGGTGAAGACTGCGGGGACGGTGACTGGGGCGCCGGTGGGGAATGTTGTGGATTTCTCTGGGTTTGATAGTAAAATTGGGCAGACACAGTCGTTTTCTGTGATACTGGATGGTGTAAGTAAAACCATTGAATTTGAGGTGGAGGAATCGGAGACCACACCGGGGACCGCAGATGCCGATAAAACGCTTGCCAATATTAATCAGGCATTATATCGGAATTTTGGGACATCAGTAGGTATGAAACTGGAAGCAAACCCGGACCCCACAGCGAGTGGTACTCAGGTTATGAAATTGGTACAGCTTAATCCTGATGGGACAACTTCCAATAATGCAGTTAACTCTTCTAGAAGAGTTATTATAGAGACAGCAGGAAGTAGCAGTGAGGATAAGGATGTTATTGCTAATTTAGGATTTAAGGGAGGGTTTTCCAATAAACTGGATTATGGAACATCTCTTAAAAATATGAATTTTGCAACGCCTTTGCAAGGAGATAGATATGAATTTGAGATTAATGGCGTGACGATTAAGGGGTTGACTGGAGACTCTACCCTTAGTGATGTAATAAGTGCCATCAATGGCAGCAATGCAGGGGTTAAAGTCTCCTACTCATCAGCGTCTGACAAATTCATTATGGAATCGTCGTCTACTGGTGAGATATCCAATATTAAAATGTCACAGAAATACGGAAACCTGCTTACTACTATGTTTGGCGTGGAGGCAACCGGATTGCAATCCTCTCTTTTTTCTAAAAAAATTGAGGGAAGTGGGGTAGAGGTAGCAGATGGAGGGGAACAGGATTTCAATTCCATTGTAAATGAGTTAAACAGTGGAAAAGACCAGTCGTTGGTTTTTCAAGTGGATGGAAAAGATGTCACTGTAAAACTGGAAGGAAAAACAGGTAGTGAAAAGTATAATGGTATACTAGGTGTAGTTAATGCAATAAATTCTAAATTAAATAAAGAGTATGGAACAGGAAAGATTAAATTTGATTTGGATGAGGCCAATAATAAAGTGACGCTTGAATCCACTGAATACGAGGTTGCTTTTACTGTCGATAACTTAAATGAGGGAATTGCGAAAAAACTTGGTTTTAATGTTGGGACAAATATACTTGATAAGGACACAGAACTTACTGACTTGGGTATAACTGGTGAGATTATTATTAATGGTGCTTCCATAAATTTAAATGGCTCTTCCATGACATTAAAGGATTTAGCCAATGCATTCGGAGGTGTGTATGAGGGGGGCAGGATTAATATAGCAGACAATCCCAATGGTATTGCGATTAGTGGGACTGCTGACAGGAATGGAGACAACTTCATAGAAAATCTGTTTGGAAAGAATACCATTAATATTAATTCTAAAACATTGACCTCAAACAAATTATCAGATACAAATCTTTTAAAGGGAAAATTAAAGATAACAATCAATGGAGAAACATCCGGTCAAATAATACGAGTAGGGGATTTGACTCCCAGAACAATGGAAACATTGGCTATGACGATACAGCAAATAACTGGAGGAGATGTAAGCCTTACAGAAGACGGCAGGATACAGATACAAGGCGCACCTCAGGGATTTACTATAGAAGGGGAGGACCCTAATGGGGAAACCCTTATGAATAGCTTATATGGAACATCTGGGGTCGCATATGATTTTCCCATGACCGCCTCCGTCACCTCCGGCCAAAACGCCATCCTGACCGTCGACGGCACTGACATCGAGCGCAACACCAACACCTTTGAACTGGATGGAATTACCATGGAAATTACTTCCACTTATGATGCTTCCAACGGTCCAATCAGCTTGACTACATCCCGTGATACTGATAAAATAGTAGATAGTTTGAAGAGTTTTGTAGAAGATTACAACAACCTTATCGAAGAGCTGAACAAGCAGCTGACAGAGACTGCAAACTACAAGAAGTACGCCCCTCTCACGGATGCCCAGAAGAAAGAGATGAGTGACAAGGAGATTGAGCTTTGGGAGGAGAAATCCAAGCAGGGACTCCTTCACAATGATTCGAATATCTCCAGCTTCCTGGGGGACATGAGGATGGTCCTCTACAGCAGTGTGGAGGGAGCGGGACTGTCGCTCTATGATATCGGTATTGAGACATCAGATAACTGGCGGGATAACGGGAAACTGGTCATTGACGAGGATGCCCTCAGGTCTGCGGTGGCCACCAATCCGGACGCCATTGCGACCCTGTTCACGGACAGGGACCAGGGACTGGGCGTCAAGATGCAGAATGCCATCAAGGCGGCGGCGAATGTGAGCAGCGGAAGCCCGGGCAGTATGGTACGGTATGCGGGTACCAAGGATGTGCTTACCACGAGCAATACCCTCTATGAGGAGATGAAGCACATTACGGAGACGCTTTCCAACTTAAACACCAAGTATCAGTTGGAGAAGACAAGGTACTGGAAGCAGTTTACCGCCATGGAACAGGCGATTTCCAATATGAACAGCCAGAGTTCGTGGCTTACCCAGCAGTTCTCATCATGATGAAGGAGTAATCAATATGCAGAATCCATATGCAAAGTATAAACAGCAGTCTGTTATGACCATGACCCAGGGAGATATGATTAACCTGTTATATGACGAAATCATCAACCGTCTGAACAAGGGGCTTCTGGGACTGGAGGTAAGGGACTTTGAAGCCAGCAATACCCATTTTAAGAAGGCCCAGGCCATTATCAGCCATCTGGAGTCCACACTGGACGGCCAGTATCCGGTGTCACAGAACCTGTCCTCTCTTTATGAGTATTTTAATTATCAGATCATTCAGGCCAATATCAAGAAGAATCCTGACCCGGTGAGGGAGGTCCTTCCCATGATAATGGAACTGAAGGAAGCATTTGCCCAGGCGGATAAACAGGTGCGCATGAGCCATACGGGATGAGATAAGGGGGACGGAATATGCCGTTATTTGACGACAGGGCGTTAGGCGCCCTGGAACGGGGAATGGATGCCATGTGGCTGAAGCAGCAGGTTTCAAGCCATAACATAGCCAATGTGGAGACGCCTGGATTCAAGGCCAAGAAGGTGGAATTTAAGGATGTGCTGCGAGAGACGGAGCAGGGCGTGGAGCGGATTGCTAAGCCGGTGGTGGAGGAAGACGCAGCCACCCAGGCCAGGCCGGACGGCAACAATGTCCAGGTGGAAAAGGAAGAACTGGAACTGTGGAAGGCGTACAGCCAGTATTCCGCGCTGACCATGCGGATGTCAGGTAAGCTGACCACGCTGCGGTACGTGATTAATAATACAGGTAAGTAAAGGAGCAGGCTATGGGGTATTTGGATTCACTTAATATAACAGGTTCCGCCCTAACGGCGGAGCGGTTCCGCACGGACATCATCATGCAGAACCTGGCTAACCAGAACACCACCAGGACGGCTGACGGCGGGCCTTACAGAAGGAAGCAGGTGGTGTTCCGCGAGAATTCACTGAATTTTAAAAGTGAACTTGGCAAGGCCATGACCAAGGCGGAGAATGGCGGCGTGTATGTGGAGGAAGTGGTGGAGAGCCAGAATCCCCTGGTTCCTGTCTATGACCCGGACCATCCGGATGCAGATGAAGACGGCTATGTGATGATGCCGAATGTGAACAGTGCGGAGGAGATGGTGGACCTGATGGCTGCCAGCCGCGCCTATGAGGCCAATGTCACGGCCCTCAATATTGCAAAAAGCATGGCTTTAAAGGCCCTGGAGATTGGTAAATAAATGAAAAGGCAGAAGGATGAAGAAGGAGGCCAGGAGTGGTTAAATACCTACGCGGATATGATAACCCTTGTCCTGACCTTTTTCGTATTATTATACAGTATATCAAATGTGAATATCAGCAAACTGGAGGAGATTGCCTCGGCCATGCAGAGGCAGCTGGGCATTGAGGCGCAGACGGATATTGAAGATGTGCCCCAGGATTTAAAGTATCCCGTCATAGGGGAGAATAACGAGGAATCCACCCAGGTACCCACCGGTTCCCAGAACACCCAGGCGTCAGCCAGGGAGATGGCCCTGATGGCCAGGGACATACAGACCTACTTTGACTCCGAGAACCTGGATGCCATTGTGTCCAACAGCGAGAACGCGGTGTTTATCCGCTTTAAGAATGACCTTTTATTCGACCCTGACAGCGCAAGCTTAAGGGCGGACAGCAAATCCATGCTGGATGCGGTGGGGATCATGTTAAAGGAAAAGCAGGACAATATCCTTGCGGTTTACATTAACGGACACACGGCCCAGGCAGCCAACTCCCTGATTAATGACAGGCTGCTGTCCTCGGAGCGGGCGGACAATGTGGCCATTTACCTGGAAGACCAGGTGGGGTTTGACCCTAAGAAACTCATATGCCGCGGTTACGGCAAGTATTATCCCATTGCGGATAATGCCACCAGGGAGGGACGTGAACAGAACCGCCGGGTGGACATGATTATCCTTGGAAATGGATACAGACCGCCGGATACCATAGACGCAATGGAGACAATGGACCCCCTGTTCCCGGTGACCATGCCGGGAGATAAGGCCATGATACAGGAAGGAACAGGCAGTGATTAAGAGT
This sequence comes from Clostridium pacaense, assembly GCF_020709765.2. Taxonomy (NCBI): domain Bacteria; kingdom Bacillati; phylum Bacillota; class Clostridia; order Eubacteriales; family Clostridiaceae; genus Clostridium; species Clostridium pacaense. The sequence goes on along the minus strand of NZ_JAJFEB020000010.1, from coordinate 140,737 downwards.
TACGATTTCAAATCACCTAAGAAATTTACAAAAGAGCGCATGAGCACGGTGGAGAATCTGTATGACAGTTTTGCCCGTGCCCTGGCGCCGTATCTTACAGGCCTTCTCCAGTCCTACTGTGAAATCAGCATCAACGGGATTGTGGAGAAGCGTTACCAGGAATTCAGCAATTCGGTGCCGGACCATTCCCTGTTTGGGATGATTACGCTGAGTCCGGCCAATAAGGATTACAATGAAGCGCCTCTGACCATGGAAGTGGATACCAGGCTGGCGTTTTTTATGATTGAACGCCTTCTGGGAGGCGTTGGTTCGGAGTATGAACTGACCAGGGATTTCACGGATATTGAAAAGGCAATCCTGCAGTACGTCCTGGGCAAGATTACCGAGTTCCTTGGGGAGGCGTGGGGGCAGTACCTGGATGTGCAGGCGTCCCTGACAGGATTGCAGACCAATCCCCATCTCCTGCAGATGAGCGCCCAGGAGGACGTGGTCATACAGGTGGAGCTGGAGGTGGTCATCGACAAACTGTCTGCCCGGCTTAACATGGTGATGCCTGCGCCTAATGTGGAGGAGCTTACATCGAAGTTCGGCTATTCCTTTGCGGCCAGCCAGAAGAAGCAGGACGAGGAGAAGCAGAAGTCCAAACGGCACTATATTGAACAGCATCTTTTGGAGTCCGAGGTGGAACTGAGGGCCATACTCCATGAGTTTACCCTGGATGCCCAGGATATACTCCAGCTTACGCCAGGGGATGTGATACCTTTAAACAAGAAGGTGGACAGCGGTATTTCCATATATGTGGAAGATGTGGCCTGCTTTGAGGCAAAGGCGGGGCATACCAGGTTGCGCAAGGCAGTGGAAATCAGCAATGAGCTGTAGCCGGGAGGAATGAGTATGTTAAACATGGATAAGGAAGCCATAAAGGAACTGCTGGAGATGGAAGCGGTTCCTGTGTGCAATATATTAGGTTCCCTTCTTGGCAGGAACGTTAAGATGACAGTGTCGGGGGTGGAGGAGACAGACACGGATGGGTTGGCTGAGTGCCTGCCTCATTTTAATGTGGTCATTGAAGGGCGCAGGACAGCCAATGGGCTGACAGCGGACCAGCTGCTGGTTTTCTCCAAGGAAGACATGGTGCGTCTGACCAACTATATCATGGGGGTTCCCATTGATACGGACAGTCCCTTGGACGAGATTGCGCTCAGCACCCTTAAGGAGGTTGCATCCCAGTGTATGACGGCTGCAGTGGCTGAACTCAATGATTTCCTGGGACGTGACATGGGGGAATTCATTACCAGGATATCCGCCTATGACAACACGGAGCGTGTCCAGGACCTGACCAGGGTGTGGGGGATGGGAAGTCCGTTCGTGATAGTCCGCCTGCACTATACCATCGATGGGGTGGTGGATTCGGATGCCTATATCCTTGCGTCCCAGACAATGAGACAGGTGCTGGGTATCCCGGTCATGGAGGAAATGCCCATGCCCGCAATCCAGGAGCATATGGGGAAGCCGAAGGAAGCCGTATCGGTCCAGGAGGTGGCATTTCCCGAATTTAAGTACACGCCCCTTCAGTATGACAGGGAGCAGATTGGCGATGATAAGAAGAAGCTGCTGGACATTACCCTGGATGTATCGGTCCGGATCGGAAGCACCGTGTGCAGCGTGAAGGATGTGCTTTCCTTTAAGGAAGGACAGGTCCTGGTGCTGGATAAGCAGGCGGGTTCCCCGGCCGACGTGGTGGCCAACGGAGAGCTGATCGGCAGGGGCGATGTGCTGGTGAGCGGGGACCATTTTGGCGCCCGTATCATAGAAATCGTGGGCAAGAGGGAATGATATGGCATTTTTGAAAATACTGTTTTACCTGATTGTCCTTATATTGGTCCTGTTCCTGGCCTATCATACCACCAGGATCCTGGGGCGGGGCATGAGCTTAAAGCAAAGGTCGGCGGGCATGCAGGTGCTGGACCAGATGGCTGTTGGCCGGGACAGTTTCCTCCTTGTGGTTAAGGTGCAGGAGGAAATCCTGCTGTTAGGGGTTTCCCCGGCCGGGATTACCCGGCTGGAAAAACTGGATACATATGAAACACTGGAGCCGGCGGAGGCACCGCCGGATTTTGTTGCTGTTCTCACGTCCCAGCTAAAGGCGCGTAAGAACAGGGATGACGAAGGAAAAAGAGGCGGGAGAGGGAAGCAATGAGTGGAAGCAGCATAAGACTGGGAAGGAATATGGGCAAAATCCTGGCCGGGGCCGTATTCGCCCTGACATGGGCAGGCAGTGCAATGACGGCCTATGCAACGGATGTATCCGTGACCCTTCAGGGTTCATCAGGCGCCGGAAAGCCCATGGACATGCTGGATATCATGTTCCTTTTCCTGTTTCTGGCCGTGGTCCCCTCCCTGATCATCATGATGACCAGCTTTACCAGGATTGTGATTGTGCTGTCCTTCCTGAGAAATGCCTTAGGCACCCAGCAGTCCCCGCCCAACCAGATACTGGTAGGGCTTGCGCTTTTTCTGACCCTGTTCATCATGGCCCCGGTATTTACCTCTGTTAACGTACAGGCGTACCAGCCGTATAAGTCAGGGACCATTACCAGGGAAGAAGCATTTGACCGGGCCCAGGAGCCTATGAAGGAATTCATGCTGAAACAGACCGAGAAGAAGAGCCTGGATCTGTTCCTGTCCATATCGAAGACAGATCCGCCGGATACGTCCAAAGGGCCGGAGGGCTATATGGAACTGGGGCTTACCACCATTGTGCCTTCCTTTATCCTGAGTGAGCTTAACAAGGCATTTACCATGGGGTTCCTTATATTCATCCCGTTCCTCATCATAGACCTGGTGGTATCCAGTACCCTTATGTCCATGGGAATGGTCATGCTGCCGCCTACGATGATTGCGCTGCCATTTAAGATTATGATGTTCGTGCTGGTGGACGGGTGGAGTCTGGTCATCAAGACGCTGGTACAGAGCTTTCGGTAAGGAGGGATAAGGTTGAACGCGGAACAGGTTATGGAAATTATGAAGGAAGCCATGCTGGTGGCATTTGAGCTGGCAGGCCCGCTCCTGATTGTCAGTATTGCGGTAGGGCTTCTGGTGGCCATCTTCCAGGCCGCCACACAGATTCATGAGCAGACCCTTACATTCGTGCCCAAGCTTCTGGTCATTGCGCTGGTGCTTCTGGCTCTGGGGTCATGGATGAGCAAGGTCATGAATGAATTTGTGGTGGAACTGTTTGCAATCATGGCAGCCCTTTAATGCTGGGGGTGCGTGATGGACAGCAGCGTATTGGAATATTTTGACATTTTCCTTCTTGTGTTTGCAAGGATGGGCGGAATGATTTTCATCAATCCCGTGTTTGCCAGGAAGGGCGTGCCGCTTATGGTACGGACCGGCCTGGCGCTGGCGCTGAGCCTCCTCATTGCGCCTGCGGCCAGGGCCGGGGGACAGGCAGTGGTTTTATACTCCACCTTTGATATGGCCGAGGCACTGGCCAGGGAATTAATCCTGGGCCTGGGGATTGGGTGCGTGTTCCAGATATTTTTTTATATGCTGTATGTGGCCGGGGATCTTTTGGATACGGCGTTCGGCCTGGCCATGGGCAAGGTCATGGACCCCATGAACGGGGTACAGACGGCGATTCTGGGGCAGTTTGTGAATATATTCTTTTTCCTGTACTTTTTTGCCACTGGCTGCCATTTGCTGACGGTCCGGCTGTTCGCCTACACGTATGAGGTGATACCGGTGGGGGCGGGGGTGTTCTTTGGAAGGAACGTGCTGTGGTATATCATCACCATGTCCGCAACCGTGTTCCTGATGGTGATTAAGCTGGCATTGCCGTTTGTGGCGGCTGAGTTTGTGCTGGAGATGACCATGGGTGTGCTGATGAAACTGATTCCGCAGATCCATGTCTTTGTTATTAACATACAGTGTAAGATCCTTCTGGGAATCCTTCTTATAATCCTGTTTGCCTATCCCATGGGCGCGTTCATGGACGGGTATGCGGATGCCATGATGAGGGAGGCCCAGAATATAATCATGATGCTGGGGCGTGCCTGAATATCCAATTCTGTCCCGGAGCAATGCCAGGGAGTGTTTAGAAATTCCTATCCGTCATCTGTCCTGAGGAATCCGCCAGAGATACCCCATTAGGGCAAAGCATGCCCTGAGGAAATGCTTTCATACGGGAAGGGGGTGCTGCTTTGCGCGGCATCCCTTTTGTAAGGTATGATTGAACCTGCCAAAGACAAAATCATGGAAGGGAGGTGGTGAACCGTGCCGGCAGATGAAAAGACCGAGAAAGCAACACCAAAACGGCGTCAGGATGAGCGGAAGAAGGGCAATGTGTTCCAGAGCAACGACGTGGCCGCTGTCTGTTCCATGCTGGTCCTGTTCCACTCCCTGAAGGCCCTTGCTCCCCATATGTACCGGAATTTCCGGGACGCCATGTACATGTTCATGGGGATGGCCGCTGATTCTGACAGCTTCCATCAGGAGGCGGGCAGGGAAATGCTGGTGAAGGCCATGCTGCTGTTCCTGGAGTCAGCCCTTCCCCTTCTGTTCATCGGGGTCCTCACGGCTGTGGCGGTCACATTTTTCCAGACCAGGATGGCATTTTCCATGGATGTCCTGAAGTTCAAGATGGAGCGTATCAGCCCCCTTAAGGGCTTTAAGAGGATGTTTTCCATCCGCTCCGTGGTGGAGCTGATTAAGGCGCTTATCAAGATTACCATCCTTGGCTGGGTGGTCTATGTATTCCTGAAGGGAAGGATGGAGGAACTGTCCAGACTGATGGAGGGAACGGTGGAGGGCGCCCTTATCTTTACCGGCAATACCGTCATATCCCTGGTGGACACGGTTGGGGTGGCGTTCATTTTCCTGGCTTCCATGGATTACCTGTACCAGTGGTGGGAGTATGAGAAGAACCTGCGCATGAGCAAGCAGGAGATAAAGGAAGAGTACAAGCAGACCGAAGGCGACCCCCAGATTAAAGGAAAAATCAGGGAAAAGCAGCGTCAGATGGCTTCCATGCGCATGATGCAGAACGTGCCCAAGGCGGATGTGATTGTCCGTAACCCCACCCATTACGCGGTGGCCCTGGGCTATGACGCGGACAGGAACCGGGCGCCGGTGGTGCTGGCCAAGGGCGCGGACCATCTGGCGCTGAAGATTGTGGAAGTGGGGGAGGCAAACGGCGTCTATATCCTGGAGGACAGACCCCTTGCAAGGGGGCTGTATGCAAGCGTGGAGGTGGATATGGAGATACCGGAGGAGTACTACCAGACAGTTGCCAAAATCCTTGCATTTGTGTATAAGCTGAATGATAAAAAGCTTTGATTGTTGATAACATGGGATAAAAAGGGGAATACAGTGGATAACAGCATGATTGTTTTTGACAAGGTGACAAAGATATACGGAAAGGGAGAAAAAGCCCTGGACCAGGTCAGCTTTCAGGTGGATAAGGGGGAATTCGTGTTCCTGACGGGCAACAGCGGGGCAGGCAAGACTACGATGCTGGAGCTTATCTTAAAGGATACGGAGCCGTCGGAGGGAAACATAAGGGTCAATGGGATTGACCTGAGCTGTCTGCGGGAACGTCAGGTATATCGCTACCGCCGCTATATCGGGATGGTGTTCCAGGATTTCAGGCTGTTCCCTGACTTTACGGTTTATGAAAATGTTGCCTTTGCCCAGAGGGTGGTTGAGGCTGATAAAAAGGTGATGAAGCGCCGGGTCATGGAGGTGTTAAGCCAGGTAGGGCTGGAAGGGAAGGCCCGCTGTTACCCATCCCATCTCTCGGGCGGGGAGCGGCAGAGGACAGCCCTTGCCAGGGCGGTGGTGAACCAGCCCGTACTGCTGCTGGCGGATGAACCCACGGGCAACCTGGACCAGAAGAACGCGGAGGAAATCATGCGGCTGCTGGAAAAGGTGAACCGTCAGGGGACCACGGTGCTGGCCGTGACCCACAACCAGGAACTGGTGAAATATATGCACAAGCGCCAGATTGTGCTGCGCTACGGCAAGGTGGCCCGGGACCTTGCAAGGGAGGGACTGGCATATGCGCGTTAGGACATTGCTGTACCTGTGCAGGCTGGGGATGAAAAACCTCTGGCATAACAGGGTGTATTCGGGGGCTTCGGTGATTACCATGTCGGCCTGCATTTTCCTGTTCGGGATCTTTTATCTTGCGGTGGCCAATGTGGACGCACTGGTCCAAAAGACAGAGAGGGACGTGTACGTATCCGTGTTTTTTGACGAGGACGTGCTGCCTGAACGTGTGGATGAGGTGGGGAAGCTGATTCAGGACAGGCCGGAGGTGCTGCGGACGGTATATGTGTCGGCAGAGGCGGCCTGGAGCGGATTTAAGGAAGATTATTATGGGAACGGGGAGGTCCTGGACGGTATATTTGAGGATGATAATCCCCTGGCGGCCAGTGGCAGTTACCAGGTGTATATAGACGGGGCGGACCGGCAGGAGGATTTCGTGGATTATGTGTCCGGGCTTTCCGGTATCAGGAAGGTGACACATTCCGCGGATACCATAAGGGCCCTGCAGCAGATTAAGTCCACCTCGTCCCGGCTCATTGCCGGAAGCGCGGCGGTGCTGGTGGTGATATCCGTGCTGCTCATCCATAACACCCTGGCTGTTGGGATTGAGGCCCAGAAAGAGAAAACCAGGGTGATGCGGCTCATGGGCGCCAGGGAAGGATTTGTTAAGATCCCCTTCCTGGCAGAGGGAATCGTGATGGCGGTGGCAGGCGTCTGCATCCCCCTGGTCCTGCTGCTGGCATGCTACCGGTGGGGGACGGGGCTGGCAATCCCTGGATTGGGTATATATTCAGGACAGGTGGGACTGCTCAGTGAGGCAGCCGTGTTTCCGGGACTTGTAAGGGCGTCGGTGTTCCTTGGACTTGTTACCGGAGTCCTGGGAGGGGCGTCGGTGATGGGAAAGCTGAACCGGAAATAGGGGTGGGTCACTGCTGGTTCTGCCGGACCAGCCACTCATTAAAATAAGGTTTGATCACGCTGAAGGGCGCAGGGCCGATATCCAGCAGGAAACGGTTGAATTCCATGTCCGTGTAACGGCTGCCAAGGGTCTTCTTAGCCTCGCCCTGCATGTTGATGATTTCCAGGTAGCCCACATAATACTCCAGGTAGTTGGCCGGATTCTCTGCAATGTCATAGTAGATGGTGCTGATGACAGAGGAATCGCTGATGCGGAAGTATAGGTTCAGGTAATCCTCCACCTGCTTTAAGTCCCAGCCTTCATAGTGGATGTTCACGTCCAGGATGGCATAGAGGGCCAGGGTAAATGCCGCGTTGTGGCGGAGCAGTTCCCCAAGCTCCGGGTCCAGCCCATTGTCAAGGGTGTAGGCATAGTATTCCACATAGGTGGCCCATCCTTCCGAATAACTGCCGAAGCTGAGAAGCTTCCTTATGTTGCAGTCGTTGTTGCGGTTAAAGTAAAGGGTCTGGTACATGTGGCCGGGATAGCCCTCATGGGCCAGGGTGGTGTACAGGTTCCTGGCAGTATTGGTGCTTCCGTTGTTGATGTAGATGGAATTGTCTTGGGGCCGGTCAATGGGCACGACCAGATAGAACGCAGGGCTTAGGGTGGACTCCAGGGCGGCAGGTACATCCTTGATGTTGCAGACATAGTCTCCAATGGAAGGAAAGTCCCTGGCGCACTGCGTGCGCAGGTTTTCCAGGATTTCATTGGGGTCTGTCAGGGAAAATGAATAGGAGTACAGCTTTTTCGCCAGAAGGGGGTTCTCGGTAAGCAGTTCATCCATGGCTGTCAGGTCATCCATCATCTGACTGCTCATGGCTTTTTTCAGTGATGGGATATCCTGGTAGGAGGTGCCTGTGTATGCGTTCACCAGGTACTGGTAATACTTCTGGCCCTCAGGGAAATAGTACAGTCCTTTGTCATTGGCTCCTGTGCCCTTTAGCGGGGTCAGGCCTTCTATGAGCTTCTGGTAAGCAGGGACAAAATGCTCATTGATGGCAGCGTGGTTCCTGGCATTATAATCTTCCTTTTCCTGGTCGGTAAGCCCCTCCACCTGGTTGAGCCTCTGGGAAAATGTCTCTGCCATGAAGCTGTGGTCCGCGTCCAGGAGATATGCGTTGCAGGACTGGATGATCCGGTCAATGGCAGTGTCGCACAGTCCAAGTCCGGCATCTGATTTCTGCTTTTCATATTCCACGATACTTCCGTAATAAGTATCGATGGAGGACAGCAGGGACAGGTAATCCTCCACATCCTGTCTGGTATAGAAAACATATTCGGACAGAAGGATGGGAAGCTGGGACTGGATGCCAAGGGAAGAGGACAGGGGCTGGTCATACAGCTCCATGCCTTCGCTGTCCAGCGAGGTGTTCAGGTAAGAGGACAGGATGGTATATGTAAGCAGCTGGTCCTCCCGCAGGTAACGGCTGTCAATGTCATTTAGTTGTACTTTCAGGGATTTTGCATCATTCAGAGCCTGTTTGGTATCCTCCAGGGAAACGGTCCCCAGGGTTTTATCATAATCAGTGATGCCGAAGGCGGCCGGATTGGCCAGGGTGTAGTGCAGGGTAATCAGGGAATTATCCACTTCGTCCAGGAACAGGTCGTTCATCATCTGGTCAAAATGTTCCTGGGTTTCCAGCGCGGTCTTCTCATACTTTTCATAGGAAGCCGTACTTTCCGCCGCCGTTCCTTCCTGGACAGGGGTGTCCTTGCCGGTCCCTGGTGCCGGGGCCACACACCCGGTTACCAGTGTGATGACCAGGATCAGGGATAAGATAAATTGGAAATATATGTTCTTTAACTGTTTCATTCTACAATCATTCCTCCGTCAAGCTGCATGCGTTTAGTTGGCCTGTGGCACTCGGACCATTATATAGTATATGTGGGGAAATATCAACTTATGTGTCAAAGAATGCCTGTATTAAAGGGAAAAACGGGGCTCACGTCTTGACGGATAAGTGGGAAAAGCTTATACTTAAAACTATTACAGAAAAAGAGGGAAATGATTATGTGTCAGGATTGTAAAAAACCATATTATATTACCACAGCCATTGCCTATGCCTCCGGGAAGCCCCACATCGGCAATACCTATGAGATTGTTCTGGCTGACAGCATTGCCAGATATAAAAGGGAACAGGGATATGACGTATTCTTCCAGACCGGCACAGACGAGCATGGTCAGAAGATTGAGGAGAAGGCTCAGGCCGCAGGAGTGACCCCGAAGGAATTCGTGGACAAGGCTGCTGCTGAAATCAGGAGGATTTGGGACCTGATGAACACTTCTTATGATAAATTCATCCGTACCACGGATGCGGACCATGAGGCCCAGGTGCAGAAGATTTTCAAGAAGCTTTATGACCAGGGGGACATCTATAAGGGCTACTACGAGGGCCTTTACTGTACCCCGTGCGAGTCCTTTTTCACGGAGTCGCAGCTGGTGGACGGCAAGTGCCCTGACTGCGGGCGTGAGGTGAAGCCGGCCAAGGAGGAAGCTTATTTTTTCCGTATGAGCAAGTATGCCCCCAGACTGATTGAACATATTAACCAGCATCCTGAGTTCATCCAGCCGGTTTCCAGGAAGAACGAGATGATGAATAACTTCCTGCTTCCGGGCCTTCAGGACCTGTGCGTGTCCAGGACCACCTTCAGCTGGGGAATCCCGGTTGACTTTGATCCAAAGCATGTGACCTATGTATGGCTGGATGCGCTTACCAACTATATCACGGGTATCGGTTATGACTGCGACGGCAGCAGCACGGATCAGTTTAAGAAGTACTGGCCTGCCGACCTGCATCTGATCGGTAAGGATATCATCCGTTTCCATACCATCTACTGGCCTATCTTCCTGATGGCGCTGGATGTGCCCCTTCCAAAGCAGGTGTTCGGACATCCGTGGCTGCTTCAGGGCGATGGCAAAATGAGCAAATCCAAGGGCAATGTGCTTTACGCAGATACCCTGGTGGACTTCTTTGGCGTTGACGCGGTTCGCTATTTTGTGCTTCATGAGATGCCGTTTGACAATGACGGGGTGATTTCCTGGGAGCTGATGGTGGAGCGTATGAACTCTGACCTGGCCAACATCCTGGGTAACCTTGTGAACCGCACCATTTCCATGAGCAACAAGTATTTTGACGGTGTAATCGCTGATAAGGGCGCTGCCGGAGAGGTTGATGAAGACCTTAAGAAGGTGGTCCTGGAGGAAGTTAAGAAGGCGGACGCCAAGATGGAACAGCTGCGGGTGGCAGATGCCATGACAGAAATCTTCAACATTTTCAGAAGATGTAACAAGTATATTGACGAGACAACGCCGTGGACCCTTGCCAAGGATGAGGCCCAGAAGGACAGACTGTCCACAGTGCTTTACAACCTGACGGAATCCATTACCATCGGCGCATCCCTTCTGTATTCCTTCATGCCTGAGACAGCCGGGAAGATCCTGGCCCAGCTTAACACGGTTAAGCGGGAACTGTCTCAGATGGATGCCTTCGGACTGTATCCGTCCGGCAACAAGGTGACGGACAAGCCGGAGATCCTCTTTGCCCGTATGGATATGAAGGAGGTGCTGGAAAAGGTGGAAGCCATGCATGCTGCCCAGGCAGCGGACGGCGCCGGAGCAAAGGGCGCGGATGCCGGGACAGAGGGCGCGGGCGCCGGGGCAGACGGCAGCAGCGCAGCCGGGGAGGATGTCATTGACATTGAGGCCAAGCCGGAGATAACCTATGATGATTTTGCAAAGCTTCAGTTCCAGGTAGGGGAAATCATTCAGTGCGAGGCGGTTCCAAAGTCCAAGAAACTGCTTTGCTCCCAGGTAAGGATCGGAAGCCAGACACGCCAGATCCTGAGCGGTATCAAAGCTTTCTATTCACCGGAAGAGATGGTGGGCAAGAAGGTCATGGTAGTGACCAACCTAAAGCCTGCAAAGCTGGCAGGCATGCTGTCAGAGGGAATGATCCTGTGCGCCGAGGATGCAGAGGGCAACCTGGCGCTGATGAAGCCGGAGAAGGATATGCCGGCCGGAGCTGAAATCTGTTAAATAGAATATGGACAACTGTGGGAGCGGGACATTTTAAATGTCCTGCTCTTTTTGCTTTTTGAAACGGATTTGAAGCGGAATCGGGATAAAATAGGTAATAAATGGGAGAATAGCTGCATTTTCGGTGGAAAAAAAGACCAAAAGTGGGAGAAACTTGCATTTTTTCCCATTTTGCAGTATGATAGAAAGACACGAAAGACCAGGGGCATGATAAACACAGGATTGATGAGGAACAGGAATGGACACAGGAACTGGCAGCTACAGGCTGTACACAAGCAGATCATATGGAAACCGGCGCCGCGGACTTACGGGCAACCAGCTGAAGGTCCTGGGCATAGTGGCTATTTTGATTGATAATGTGGGGGCAGTGCTTATACAGGGAGGCATACTCCACGCCGCTGACCGGACCCTGTACCAGGCCGTGATTGCAACCCGGTCCGGGCATATATGGATGATTGCAGGGCAGGCCTGCCGTTATATGGGCCGGCTGGCATTTCCGATTTTTGCGTTCCTGGTGGCGGAGGAGTTTGTCCGCACCAGGGAGCGGGGAAGATATGCGCTCCGCATGCTGCTTTGTGCCGTGATTTCAGAGGTGCCCTTTGATCTGGCTGTATACCACAAGGTGTTTTATCCTTATTACCAGAACATGCTGTTTACGTTGTTTATCGGAATCATGGTCATCATGGTCATGGAATATACAAGGAACCTGGGGATTCAGCTGGCGGCCCTTGCGGCCGGATGCGCGCTGTCCTGGGTGTGCCAGGCGGACTATAATGTAATCGGGGTGCTTTTGATTACTGCCATGTACTGGTTCCGCCATAATGATATTGCCCAGCTGGCAGTGGGGGTCGTGCTGTGCGCCCTGGAGAGCGTCAGCTATTATTGTGTTTCCGCACTGGCATTTGTGCCGGTTGTGCTGTATAATGGCAGACGTGGGGCGTTTCAGTTAAAGTACCTGTTCTATGTGTTTTATCCGGTACACCTGCTGGTGTTATATGGGATTGGACGGTATGTGCTGAAGGCTTAGGATAAGGCTAGTACTGCATTGCGTAAATAACTGTGGATAGAGTATCTGATATCTGCGTCAGGTGTGCGTCTGCAAAGCGACGGCGTAGTGGGCGCTACGGCTAGCTTTGCAGGCGTGCACATGGCGTAGATAGCGGGTGCTATATTCACAGGAATTTACGCAATACAGTACTAGGTACAGGACAGAGGATTAAAGGAGCTTGGGATATATGATTTTTGACACACATGCCCATTATGATGATGAGGCATTTGAAGAGGACCGGGAGGCGCTTTTGGGGAGCCTTAAGGCCGGCGGTATCGGAGCGGTGATGAATGTGGCTGCCAGCCTGGAAAGCTGCAGGACCACCTTGCTGCTGGCCGGACATTATGACTGGATGTACGCTGCCCTGGGAGTCCATCCCAGCGAGACGGCAGGACTTGACGAGGCAGGCCTTAAGTGGATGGAGTTCCAGTGTTCCCATGAAAAGGTCAGGGCCGTGGGTGAGATTGGACTGGATTATTACTGGGAGGAGCCGGAACACTCCATACAGAAACATTGGTTCGTGCGCCAGCTGGACCTGGCAAGAAGGGTGAAGCTTCCTGTAATCATCCACAGCAGGGACGCTGCCAAGGATACACTGGATATCATGAAAGCGGAGAAAGCCGGTGACATGGGCGGTGTGATCCACTGCTTTTCCTATGGAAGGGAGATTGCAAGGGAGTACCTGGATATGGGGTTCTTCCTGGGGATTGGAGGCGTGTCCACCTTTAACAATGCTAAAAAGCTTAAGGAAGTGGTGGAGTATGCGCCCCTTGAGTCCCTGGTGCTTGAGACTGACTGTCCGTACCTGGCGCCAGTGCCCAACCGGGGCAAGCGCAATTCATCCCTGAACCTGCCCTATGTGGTGGATGCGGTCAGTGCGCTTAAGGGCGTGGACAGGGAGACTGTGATCCGGGTGACATGGGAGAATGCATTGAGGCTGTATGGGCTGAGCTAGGTATATCATGTTCATGGAGAAGTGCCCCTGCGATTCCTGAATGGGAGGGCAGGGGCACTGTTTACTATTTTAATCAAAGACTAATTCAAATCTGCAGCCTATCTTAAACTTAAGGTGACGGTATCGACCCGTGGATTACTCCAATTCCACATTTCCTTTATCTGTATCGTAATATCACTCATATCTGAAATCCTGTAAGCTTGAGCAACATTGATTGTTGTACCGTTTGTGACCTTCTTTGTGTAGTTGTCAAAGGCGTCTTCCCTTTCATCGTAAGACAAGAATGCGGAATCACATTCAATGCCGTTTTGGAATACCGTGATATAATAATCTGCTAAATATGCGCCAGTAGGCTCTGCATCCTTATTGGTGTAATCATAGTAAAGCGCAACGCAGGGATACCCATCGTAATCAAAGGAAAACACTTTATGACCGGTGTACTTTATGGAACAGGTAGCGATTGAAAAGTCGAATTTGGGGGCCTCCTGACCGGCAATCCATGCGCCGTCTGCTCCCACATAATAACCATCCGGCGTTGTGGTGTTGGCGAGCATTATGCCACCGGCATCCAGATAGTAGCTTTTACCACCATCTTCAATCCACCCGGTTGCAAAGCTGCCATCATCATTCTGATACTTCCATTGCCCATTATCCTGGGCCTGCCAGGTTCCGGCCAGGGCAGTGCTGCTCAGCAGCATGGACATTGCAAATGTGGCGATGAATAATTTTGTCTTTCTCATAAGTAAACCCTCCTTAATTTTGGCTATGCCATTGTATTAAAAGGCCATAGGCTGTCTAATCATAAATCATTTCCGTAAAGTAGCCGGCAAAATCCATGGCCTTACCACCCTTCCCCATGGGGCGGCTCTGCTTATGGAAATATTTTACCGCTAAAGATAAGAAAAGTCAAACCATGGCAGGTGCAGACAAAGCTCAGGGCAAGGCGGACAAGTTGACATAAAAATCACCACAGTATATCACGAAAACAATTCCCCCGCCATGCAATTAAGGAATAAGGAGCATATCCAGGATGACACAGTACCCGCGTTTTGTATTGACTTTTAACCCTCAATAGGATACCATAATTTTAAAAGATAAAAAGTAGGTAAATTCCATATGGAAAATAAATTGGGCAACCCAAAAAATACCATTGAAATCATACAGAAATATCAATTTGCATTCCAGAAGAAATTCGGTCAGAATTTTCTCATAGACACCCACGTACTGGACAAGATCATAAGCGCCGCGGGAATCACAAAAGAGGACTGTGTGCTGGAAATCGGGCCTGGGATTGGGACCATGACCCAGTACCTGGCGGAACACGCGGGCCGCGTGGTGGCGGTGGAGATTGACACCAACCTCCTGCCTATCCTGGACGAGACTTTGAAGGGATACGACAACGTAACCGTAATCAACAACGACATACTGAAGCTGGATATCAATAAACTGGTGGATGAGTATAATGGAGGAAGGCCCATCAAGGTGGTGGCCAACCTGCCTTATTATATCACCACCCCTATCATCATGGGGCTGTTTGAGGGTGACGTGCCCATTGACAACGTAACGGTCATGGTGCAGAAGGAGGTGGCGGACCGGATGCAGGTGGGGCCGGGGTCCAAGGACTATGGGGCATTGTCCCTGGCCGTGCAGTATTATGCCGAGCCATACATTGTTGCCAATGTGCCGCCTAACTGTTTTATCCCCCGTCCTAATGTGGGTTCGGCCGTCATCCGCCTCACAAGATACAAGGAACCGCCTGTTAAGGTGGAGGACCCGAAGCTGATGTTTAAGCTGGTAAGGGCTTCCTTTAACCAGCGGAGGAAGACGCTGCAGAACGGCCTTAACAATTCGCCGGACATACCATACACCAAGGAGCAGATTGTAGAAGCCATAGAGAGCCTTCAGGTATCGCCGTCCGTCCGGGGTGAGGCGCTGACGCTGGAACAGTTTGCCAGGCTGTCCAATTATTTTACAGAAAATGCATAAAACAGGAATATTATTCTTGGATATCTGAGAATCTATATATAAGCAGAAAGGAAGGGATAGCAATGAACAAGAACATGAAGAAAGCCCTTGCAGCAGCGGCTGTGGGAGCGGCAGCGGGTGTGGCGGTTAAGAAGATGCGCGACAGCAGGAAGGAACAGGAAGACGCAAGGATATCCGCCATCGAGGAAGCGGTGATGAATAACCGTGAATACGGTGACAGGAAGGCGTACCTGGTTGGCGGAGGACTGGCCTCCATGGCAGCTGCCGCATATCTTGTAAGGGACTGCAAGTTCCCCGGCAAGCAGATTACCATCTATGAAGGAATGCATATCCTGGGCGGAAGCAATGACGGCATCGGTACGCCGGAAAAGGGATTCGTGTGCCGCGGCGGCCGTATGCTCAACGAAGAGACATATGAGAACTTCTGGGAGCTGTTTGGCTCCATCCCGTCCCTGCGCCAGCCCGGACGCAGCGTGACAGAGGAAATCCTGGACTTTGACCATGCCCATCCTACCTGCGCAAAAGCCAGGCTGGTGGACAAGGATGGCAATATCCTGGATGTGAAGTCCATGGGCTTTAACCAGGCAGACCGCATGGCGCTGCTGAAGCTTCTCATGACAGATGAGAAGAAGCTGGACAACCTGACCATCCAGGACTGGTTCAAGGAAACGCCCCATATGTTTGAGACAAACTTCTGGTATATGTGGCAGACCACATTTGCCTTCCAGAAGTGGAGCAGCCTTTATGAATTCCGCCGTTATATGAACCGCATGATATTTGAGTTCAGCCGGATTGAGACACTGGAAGGCGTGACCAGGACCCCGCTGAACCAGTATGACAGTGTCATCCGTCCCCTGGAGTCCTATCTGAGGAAGGCCGGGGTCAGCTTCATGGAGAACTGTGAGGTTACGGACATTGATTTTGAGGACGGACATGGGATTACGGCCAGGACCCTTTACCTGAAGCGCAGGGTAGAGGACACGGACGACACAGGCGAGAATGGGGAAGCTGTGAAGGATTCCTATGTATTTGAAACCGTCCAGTTAGAGAAGAATGATATCTGTATCATGACCAATGCATGTATGACCGACAGCGCTACCCTGGGTGATTTCCATACACCGGCGCCGGTTCCCGTGCAGAAGCCGATCAGCGGGGAGCTGTGGGCCAAGGTTGCGGCCAAGAAGCCGGGACTGGGTAATCCGGAACCCTTCTTTACAAAGCCCCAGGAGACGAACTGGCTCAGCTTTACCGTAACCTGCAGGGGCGACGATATCTTAAAGACCATTGAGAATTTTACCGGCAATGTCCCGGGCAGCGGCGCCTTGATGACGTTCAAGGATTCCAGCTGGCTCATGAGCAGCGTGGTTGCTGCTCAGCCTCACTTTGTGAACCAGCCCATGGATACCACCATTTTCTGGGGATATGGACTGTATACGGACGCAGTGGGCGACTATGTGAAGAAGCCCATGAAGGAATGCACGGGTCAGGAGCTTCTGAATGAATACCTGCACCACCTGCATATCCCGGAGGACCGGATTGCAGAGCTGATGAAGACCGTTATTAACGTGATTCCATGCTACATGCCTTACGTGGATGCCCAGTTCGAGCCGCGCAAATACAGCGACAGGCCCCAGGTAATCCCGGCCGGCTCCACCAACTTCGCCATGGTCAGCCAGTTTGTGGAGATACCGGATGACATGGTATTTACGGAGGAGTATTCCGTGCGTGCGGCAAGGCTGGCAGTGTACGGGCTTCTGGATGTGAAGAAGACCATATGCCCGGTCACACCGTACAACAGGCAGCCTAAGATCCTGTTAAAGGCCCTTAAGAAGGCGTATTTATAATTTAATAGATGGATTGCCGGCCTCTCATGGCGCCTGTGGGCAGTGGAGGACCGGTAATGACACAGCGGACAGGGCCGGGTAAAAACAAGGCTCTGTCCTGTTTCAGGCGTTTACGGGCAGATTGGGACCGGATGCGCCGGAAACTTGCCTGAAGACTGCGTTGAGGGGAGAATGGACAGCAATGATATTCATAGGAGGAATCAGCCAGGGACAGAAAATCCTTAATTATGTAAAGACGGTCATCTGCGACAGGTGCGGGGCGTACGGCCGGTACCAGGTCATGATGACCTATATGTATTTCAGCTTTTTCTTCATACCGCTGTTTAAGTGGAATAAGAAGTTTTATGTGAAAATGTCCTGCTGCGAAGCCGTCTATGAACTGAATCCGGAAAAGGGCAAGGCCCTGGCCCGGGGACAGCAGGTGGACATCACCCAGTCGGACCTGACCCTGGTTCAGGAAGGGAACAGGAGAAGCACCTATGAAAACGGAGCCTACAAGGTATGGAAGAAATGCGTGCGCTGCGGGTATGAGACAGAGGAGGATTTTGAGTACTGTCCAAAGTGCGGCGGCAGGCTGTAGGGGTTCCGGGCAGCATAGAATGAATGTGTGAGAGGAAACAGGTATGAAAGCCAGTATCAGATACATAAGTGAATTGACGGGGTTCTCACCAGCCACGGTGTCCAATGCCCTGAACCATAAAAAGGGCGTCAATGCCAAGACAGCGGCAGAGGTATTCAGGGTGGCAAAGGAAGTGGGATATATTAACGAGAATTCCATTTCCAAAATTAAATTGGTGACCTTTAAGAAAAATGGTTCCATCATTGACGACACCCCCTTTTTCCCTACCCTGATCAGCGGTTTTGAGCAGGAGTGCCGCCAATGCGGTTATGAGATGGTGCTGTGCAACCTGGACGAGAGGGATTCTGATTATGAACACCAGGTAAAGAACCTGGTTCAGGACAGCGAGTCTGCCTCGGTCATCCTGGGCACTGAGATGATGGGAGGGGAACTGAATCCGTTCCGCTATGCCAGAAGCCCTGTGGTCATCCTGGATTACTGGCAGGACAGCATGGATTTCAGCGGTGTCCTGATTAATAACTTTGACTCGGCCAAAAAGGCGGTGGAGTATCTGATTGAACAGGGACACCGGGAAATCGGCTATATCAGGGGGGCTTACCGCATCAATGGATTCAAGGTAAGGGGACAGGGGTACCAGTCCGCCATGCGCAAGTATAAGCTGGAGGTAAGGAATCATTACATCATCACCTTGTCCACCACGCTAAACGGGGCGTATCAGGACATGCTTGCCTATCTGGATAAGAAGCCAGGGCTTCCAACCGCGTTTTTTGCGGACAATGACATGATTGCCCTGGGGGCCATGAAAGCCATGCAAGAACGGGGGTATAAGATTCCGGATGACGTGTCCATCATCGGGTTTGATGACCTGCCCTTCAGCGAGATTTCCTATCCGCCCCTGACCACGCTCAGGGTGCCAAATAAGGAGATGGGGCGGCTGGCTGTCAGAAGGCTGATAGATATGATTCAGAATCCGGGAGAGGTGGTTGTGACCAAGACGGAGGTATGTACGAAATTCATTGAGCGGCAGACCGTGAAGAGGCTGGCCCAGACCGTGATATGATTCAATGATATGTGATTGCCCGTGCAGCCAACCTAGCCGTCATAAGGCGGTAAAGGTTTCCGCAGCAATCCCCGAAAGCGGTTAATGGCAGGTTACAGGTACGGTGCAGGAAGGGGCTTTCAACCGGAACATCCGGTCCTGAAATCCCCTGACAGAATGGGACTTTGCGGAGTCCGCCGTTTTGTATGACAGCCCCGGCGTGAGACTGGACCCGTCTCATACCGGGGCTATTCTCATGCCTATCATGTTCTTTTCGGGTTAAGGCTAAAAATAACTTGATGTATCCTGCTATCCTTGCAAAGTTGAGCATTATTTTAGCACCATAAACAAGGCAAAAATGATAAGCACAGGGCGGTGTTATCACACCAACAAAGACAATTAGAAGGCCTTTGTCATACGCCGTGATGTTATGCATTTATACCTTTTCACTCAAAAATGTTCTTTAACTGCGTAACAAGCATAAGAAATGGGCACCCCTTTCCGTAAAAACCACTCGTTTCCGACTGCGGCAGAAAGAGGGATTTTTGCTTGTTGGGAATACCCCAAACCCACACCAAAGAGGAAATTTATGTTCTCTTGCTATTTAAGAAATATATGCTTTCTATGAAATTCTATGTATTTTGCACTTTTTTCAGGAAGTGTAATTTTCATATCGTCTCTCAAGTTTAAAGAAATTCTATCATTGTAACTTAATTTATGCGAAATCATTATATTTCCATTGTCATTAAAAGTTATCAATCCAATATCAAAAACTTTATCATGATTTGGACATAGTAGAAGTCCATTATATCCGTCTACTTTTTCTTTTGGATTGCATTGACTCCATGGTTTAATATGGCTTGCAATAAGCACGCTGCTCTCTGATACACCACACAAACAACACCTTTTATGTTTCTGTAATAGCCTTTCTCTATAGACACTTTGGTTAACTCTTGCCTTTATGATAGTCTCTTTTTCTTTTCCTTCGAGTAAACTTTCTGAAATAATATTATCTACCGATTCAACCCAATCCTCTTGCTCTTGATTCAAAAATGTTTCTAACTCGTTTACCCTTCTTGGTCCCTGAATTCTTCCTCTCATACCATTCGCTGTCAAAACATCAACATGAAACCGTGATGGTTCATATTCTTCTATCAGTTCAAGTTCCATATAATTCCCGTAGTTTTGATATGTTTCACCGTCTAAAACAAACTCAGAATCGTCAATTTCAGTATTACTAAAATTTGCTCTATTAACTTTACATTTATACAAAATAGACGATACTGGTTTACCGACATAAATAAACACCTCGTCCTCAACTGATATGGAATGGTTTGATTGTTTCCATTCAATACATCTTAACTTTTTAAATGCGCCTATCACATCATATAAACTTATATTACAAGGAATAATCCATTGTACCATAATACCCCCCATGAACTTCTTGTTTGTCGCTTCGTATGTTTATATTATAGCGCCCATATATGGATTTCTCTATCATTTCTCCACATTTGTACGAAATAGCAGAGCCGGCTGCCCTTGCCGACGGTCGGGATGAACGGGCTTCGCCTGCCGTCTGCACGTCCCGCTTCGCGGTATATTTGGCCCCGATTCAGTCAGCGTAGCCCGCTACGCCTCCATCATCGGGACCAAATCTCCCACAAAGTGGGACGCACAGCCGACGGAAAGCAATTTTCAAACACGCTCTAGCATATTATGGTTTTTCTTATATCTGTCCATATCGTTTTATGCTGCTATAAGAAATCCAGGCACCATTTGGGCACCAAAGTGGCAAAAATCATTGTTGTTATAAGTATGCTAATGGAAGAAGATGTCAGCATTTATAAAGGATTTCGAAGGTTAATATGTTTCAATGGCAGAGATTAAAATACCATTTTTTATTGTGCCTGTTTTTTATTGTATCAGGAATCCTTTATCATGTACCCATAAAGAGGAGGAATGAAAAAGCAACGCATACCGGATAAAGTGTTAAGAAATAAATTATTCATATAAAATTTTACATATACGTTTATATGAACGTTTACATGAAATACAGACAAGGTGGCAAAAATACGATTAGAATATAGTCATATTGCATAAAAAACAACCAATTAAATCATCTAAAACATACAAAGAAACATGGAATCTTGTAAAAAATATTGCAAAATCATTTAAAATGTTTATAATAATGTTTATACGATTGGACAGGCAAAAAACAAAGGGACTTGAATATATGAAAACAACAATCAGGCGGATCAGCGAGGCAACAGGTTTTTCAGCGGCAACCATATCCAATGCCCTGAACAGGAAAAAGGGGGTAAACCCCAGGACGGCAGAGGAAATCTTTAAGACAGCCAGCGAGATGGGATATCTGCCGGTGGTCCAGCAGAGGAAGATTCATTTTGTCATGTACCGTACCAATGGCCTGATTACGGACGACACCCCCTTCTTTACCATGATGATGGATGGGTTCCAGAGCGAATGCCGCCGCAGGGGGTATGACATGGTCATCAATTATCTGGACAGGAGGGCGGCTGATTTTAAGGACCAGCTTGATATCCTCCTGGAGGACAGGGACTCCCTGGTGGCCCTGATGGGAGCCGAGCTTATGGATGAGGACCTGCATTATTTTTCCAGGGCCAGATGCAGGATGGTGACGCTGGATTACTGGAGCGAGGACCTGCCGTACAGCGGGATCATCACCAATAATACGGAGTCAGCCAGGACTGCTGTGAATTATCTGGTTGAAAAGGGACACAGGCGCCTGGGACATCTGAAAGGGGATTTTGAGATTAAGGCATTCAGGCTCAGGGAAGCGGGATACAGGGCGGCCCTGGCGGAACAGGGGATTCCCTATGACCCCGGATATACGGTGACATTAAGCACCACCATGGACGGCGCATACCGGGACATGCTGGCATATCTGAAGAAGGGACCGCGGCTTCCGGACGCCTACTTTGCGGATAACGACATGATTGCCCTTGGATGCATGAAAGCCCTTCAGGAATGCAGTATAAGGATTCCGGAGGACGTATCGTTAATCGGATTTGACGACCTGCCTTTCTGCGATATCGTATCGCCCAGGCTCACAAGCCTGAGGGTTCCCAAGCAGGAATTGGGCCAGATGGCGGTCAGGAGGCTTTTGGATATTGTGGAAGAGGGGATGGATACCAAAACCCAGACACTGGTCAGCACCCGGTTTGTGGAGCGGGACAGCGTTAGGGATGTAAATAGGCCGGGGATGTAAATAGGCCGGGGATGTAAATAGGCCGGAGATATAAATGGGCTGGAGATATAAATAAATCGGACAACATGCAGTTTGGCGCTGCAATGCGCAGCAGCTGATATATAAAACCAATGGAGGAGAAAAAGATGGATAAGATTAAACTTGGATTTGCACCAACCAGAAGAAGCATTTTCAGTGCGCCGGATGCAATTAAGTACAGAGGGCTTACGGCTGACCGGCTGACGGAGCTGGGGATTGATTATGTGGATATCACGGATATAAATGAAGAGGGCCTTCTCTACAATGACGAGGACATGAAGAAGATTGCGGAGAAGTTCAAACAGGAGAAAATCGACGGGCTGTTCCTGCCCCACTGCAACTTCGGCACGGAGTATGAATGTGCAAGGCTTGCCAAGGAACTGGGGGTCCCGGTGCTTTTATGGGGGCCTTTGGATGAAAGACCGGACGAAAACGGGGTCCGTTTAAGGGATACGCAGTGCGGGCTGTTCGCCACAGGCAAGGTGCTCAGGCGGTTCCGGGTCTCATTTACATATATGACCAACTGCAGGTTGGATGACCCGGTATTCGAACGGGGGGTAAGGGATTTCATGGCGGTGTGCAATGTGGTGAAGAAGTTCCGTAACATGCGCATCCTTCAGATTTCCACCCGTCCCTTTGACTTCTGGACCACCATGTGCAACGAAGGGGAGCTTCTTGAGAAGTTCAACATCCAGCTGTCACCCATTCCCATGCCGGAGCTGACCGATGCGGTGAAGGCCGCCAAGGAGGAAGGCAGGGAGGTCGCGGACGTGATCCAGTACTGCCGGGAACACATGGACATCAGGATAAAGGACGATGAGCTGGAAAATGTGGCGGCCCTCAAGGTTGCCATGAAGGGGCTTGTGGAAAAGTACGGCTGCCAGGCAGCTGCCATCCAGTGCTGGAACCAGCTGCAGTGTGAGCTTGGCATCATGCCGTGTGCTGCCAATGCGCTGATGAACGAGGAGGGAATCCCGGTTGTCTGTGAGACGGATATCCACGGCGCCATCACCGCCCTTATGGTGGAGGCAGCAGGCATGGGTGAGACAAGAGGGTTCTTCGCGGACTGGACCATCCGCCATCCTGATATTGAAAACGGCGAACTGCTCCAGCACTGTGGCCCATGGCCCATCTCGGTTGCAAAGGAGAGGCCGTCCATCACCTATCCGCTGGCATTTGACCATCCGGGCAGCATTACGGCGGAGGCAAAACACGGCAACGTGACCCTGTGCCGCTTTGACGGGGATAATGGCGAGTACTCGCTGCTCCTTGGCAATGCAAAGGGAGTGGACGGACCAAAGGGAATGGGAACCTATCTGTGGGTTGAGGTGGAGAATATCAAACGCCTGGAAGAGAAGATAGTGACCGGACCCTATATCCACCACTGTGTGGGAATCCATAAGGACGTGGTCCCTGTGTTATATGAGGCATGCAAATATATCGGTATCAAACCTGACCTGTATGACCCCATTGAGGAAGACGTGAAAGCATACCTGAGAGGGGAATGATCCGGCCGGGAGCGTTTTTATAGATAGGACCGTGCCAAGTGTCTGTAATGAGGAGGAAATTATGAACGATTTGAAAGTCAAGACATTTGAACTGCGCCGCAATGTGCTGGACATGATCATGAAAGCCAGGACAGGACATATCGGCGGGGATTTCAGTGTGATGGATATACTGGTAAACCTGTATTTTAAACAGATGGATATAGGGCCTGACAATATGGATGACCCGGACCGGGACATGTTTGTGCTGAGCAAGGGGCATTCAGTGGAAAGCTACTATGCGGTGCTGGCCGCAAAGGGATTTTTCCCAACAGAAAAGGTGATTGATGAGTTTTCCACCTTCGGTTCCAAATTCATCGGACATCCCAACAATAAGCTTCCTGGAATTGAAATGAATTCCGGCTCCCTTGGACATGGGCTTCCGGTGAGCATCGGCATGGCCCTGGCCTGCAGGATGGACGGCAGGAAGAACCGCATGTATGTGGTCATGGGGGACGGAGAGCTGGCGGAAGGTTCGGTCTGGGAAGGCTTCATGGCGGGAGGTCATTATAAACTGGATAACCTGTGTGCGGTCATTGACAGGAACCGGCTCCAGATATCGGGCAGCACCGAGGCTGTGATGCACCATGAGAATCTTGAGGACAGGATTAAAAGCTTTGGCTGGCATGTGATACAGGTAAACGGCAACGATATGGACGAACTTGACAGGGCCTTTGAGGAGGCCAGGAATACAAAGGGCTGTCCCACCGCGGTCATTGCCAATACAGTAAAAGGCTTTGGCGGAGGCGCCACCATGGAGGACAAGGCCCCGTGGCATCACAAGGTCCCCACCGGGGAAGAGTATGAAGCCATCGCAGCGGAGCTTAACAGGAGAAGGGAGGAAGCGCTTCATGAATAAGATCGCAAACCGTCAGGTCATCTGTGAGGTACTTATGGAACACGCAAAAGAGGACAGGGATGTGGTTGTGTTATGCAGCGACTCCAGGGGATCCGCGTCCCTGGCTCCATTTGCATCCGCCTTTCCTGAACAGTTCGTGGAGGTCGGGATTGCGGAGCAGAACCTGGTAAGCATTTCCGCAGGCATGGCCAAATGCGGCAAGAAACCGTATGCGGCCTCACCGGCCAGCTTCATTTCCACCAGAAGCTTTGAACAGGCCAAGGTGGATGTGGCCTACTCCAATACCAATGTGAAATTAATCGGGATCAGCGGCGGGGTCAGCTACGGCGCCCTGGGCATGAGCCACCATTCCGCACAGGACATCGCTGCATTTGCATCGGTTCCCAATATGAGGGTGTATCTGCCCAGCGACCGGTTCCAGACAAGATGCCTCATGGAGGCGCTGTTAAAGGATGAAAAGCCGGCTTACATCCGGGTGGGACGTAACCCGGTAGAAGATGTGTATGAGGAGGGAAATGTTCCCTTTGCCATGGATAAGGCAACCATGATTACCCAGGGAAGTGACGTGGCAATCATTGCCTGCGGCGAGATGGTAAAGCCTGCCAGGGATGCGGCAGGGATACTGAAGGAAAAGGGAATCAGCGCCTCCGTGGTGGATATGTACTGTGTGAAGCCCTTGGATGAGGAAACGGTGATCCGGGCCGCGTCCGGGGCCAAGGCAGTCATCACTGTGGAGGAGCACGCGCCATACGGAGGCCTGGGTTCCATGGTAAGCCAGGTGGTTGCAAGGGAATGCCCAAGGAAAGTGATTAACATGTCCCTTCCGGACGCGCCGGTCATTACCGGGACATCCGGGGAAGTGTTTGCTTATTATGGACTGAATGCAGAAGGGATTGCAGGGATGGCTGAAAAAGCCCTGGGACGAGGATAGGAGGCCGGAATGGCCGGAGATGTGCCAGAATGGCTGAAGGCGTCCCGGCACGTATGGACGGAAAGGATTTGGGATATCAGGATGGACTACATATTGGGGATAGACCAGAGCACCCAGGGAACCAAGGCATTGCTGTTTGACAATGAGGGGGAATTGATCTGCAGGACGGACATTTCCCACCGCCAGATAGTGAATGAGAAGGGCTGGGTGGAGCATGACGGGGAAGAGATATACAGGAATACGGTACAGGCGGTAAAGGACCTGGTGGAAAAGGCCGGGATTGACAGATCACGGATTGTGGGCCTGGGCATCAGCAACCAGAGGGAAACCGCCATTGCCTGGAACCGGGAGACAGGAAAGCCGGTATATAACGCGGTGGTATGGCAGTGCGCCAGAGGCGCGTACATCACCGACCGGCTGGAACAGGAAGGCATGGCCGAGATGATACGGCTCCGAACAGGGCTTAAGCTTTCGCCCTACTTCTCAGCCGCCAAGCTGGGCTGGGTGATGGAGCATGTGGCGGACGCCGCCCCGCTGGCGGCAGAGGGAAAGCTGTGCTGCGGCACCATGGACAGCTGGCTGGTATGGAACCTGACCCGGGGGAAGGAATTCAGGACGGATTATTCCAATGCCTCCAGGACACAGCTTTTTAACATTGGAACACTTGTATGGGACGGGGAGGTATGCGCCCTGTTCGGTATCCCGGCAAAAAGCCTGCCACAGGTCACTGGCTCGGATGGATGTTATGGGTATACGGATTTTGACGGATTCCTTCAAACGCCCATCCCCATCCATGGGGTGCTGGGGGACAGCCACGGCGCGCTGTTCGGCCAGGGGTGCCTGGAAAAGGGAATGATTAAGACCACCTACGGCACCGGATCCTCCGTGATGATGAATATCGGCGAAAAGCCGGTGCTCAGTGAAAAGGTGGTGACCTCCCTTGCATGGCATATGGATGGAAAGGCTACCTACGTGCTGGAGGGCAACATCAATTACACGGGGGCGGTCATTACCTGGCTGAAGGACAGCCTTAAGCTGATTGAGTCCCCGGGTGAAACGGAGGCGCTGGCAGGGGAAGCCAACCCGGATGACACCACCTATCTGATACCTGCGTTTACAGGACTGGGAGCCCCTTACTGGGACAGCAGGGCAGTGGGGATGTACTATGGAATGACAAGGCTGACCGGGAAGGCAGAGCTTGTGAAGGCGGGTCTGGAGAGCATTGCATACCAGATTACCGATGTGGTCCTTGCCATGGAAGAGGAATCCGGCATACCCATCGGGGAACTGAGGGTGGACGGCGGACCTACAAGGAACCGGTACCTGATGCAGTTCCAGAGCGATATGACAGGGATTCCTGTCAGCGTGCCTCCGGCAGAAGAACTGTCCGGCATCGGGGCGGCTTATGCTGCCGGGATTGCCATGGGGATATATGACAGGGACCGGCTGTTTGCCAGGATGGGAAGAAGGACCTTCAGGCCGGACATGGACCCAGGGACCAGGGACATGAAGTACAGGGGCTGGAAGCATGCGGTATCAAAGGTGCTGGAATAAACAGGGATTTACCGGGGAACCCGGTTATCTATACAAAACTATATAATTCATTTAAGGAGGAAACAAAAATGAAAAAAAGAATGATGAGTATGTTATTATGTACGGCCATGGCAGCCGGTCTGCTGATGGGATGCGGCTCCAAGCCGGCAGAGACAACAGCGGCAGCAACCGAGGCAGCCACTACGGCGGCAACCGAGGCAGCGGCAACCGAGGCAGCCACAGAGGCAGCGGCAGCGGCGGCAACCGAAGCAGTTGCGGCAGCAGCAGAGGCGCTTCCGGGCGGCGGTTCCAATATCATGTATATCATTACGCCATCCCACTCCAACCCATTCTTTAAGACTGAGGCTGACCAGGCTGAGAAGAAGGCGGTTGAACTGGGCTATGAGGTTAAGAAGGTTTCCCATGACGACGACGCTACCAAGCAGTCAGAGCTTTTTGACAATGCCATCGCAGACAAGGCAGCAGCCATTATCTGTGACAACGCAGGCGCCGACGCAACCGTTGCAGCCGTACAGAAGGCAAGGGATGCAGGAATCCCCACATTCTTAATTGACCGTGAGATCAACGCGGAGGGCGTTGCCATTTCCCAGATTGTTGCCAATAACTATCAGGGCGCCAAGGCCATTGCGGAAGTATTCGTTGAGGCCATGGGTGAGGAAGGCAAGTACGCAGAGCTTTTAGGCAAGGAAAGTGATACCAATGCAGGCGTGCGCTCCAGCGCGTTCCATGAGGTGATTGACCAGTACGAGGACCTGGAGATGGTTGCACAGCAGACCGCTAACTGGGAGCAGACCGAGGCTTATGAAAAGGTTGAGACCATCCTACAGTCCAATCCTGACATCAAGGGTATTGTATGCGGCAACGACACCATGGCAGTGGGCGCAGCAGCGGCCATCAAGGCAGCAGGCTTAAAGGATATCTGCATCATCGGCGTGGACGGATCTGACGAGGCGGCAGCTGAGATTAAGTCCGGCTACATGACAGGCACCGCGCTTCAGCAGTGCGCACTGATTGCAGAGATGGCGGTTGAGCAGGCTGACAAGTACTTAAAGGAAGGCACCACGGGACTGGAAGAGAAACAGCTGGTTGACTGTGTAGCCATTACTTCTGAGAATGTTGACAGGTTAAGCGCGTTCGTATACAGCGAATAAGATGACCCGGTTGCAGGAGGCCTTAAAACCTCCTGCAATTCCATAAGGGTAACGGTGATTGGGATATTTCCTCAAAAATGAAGATAGTTTTGACGTATGAAGGCAGTTTTGAAGTGAAGTCAGGAACATATAAGTATGGAGATAGGAGTGTACTATGAAAAAACGTGTGATAAGTCTGGTAACAGCTCTTATATTGGCGGCATCTGCGTTCAGCATGACCGGATGTGTGAAGGTGGTTAAGATTGGCGAAGAAGGAAAATTAACAGGAGATGTGGAATTTAACGCCGGGGATAATGTGGCTAACATCTGGGATTCCAAGGCGCTTCCCGAACTGGAGGGAAAGGCCGTGGATATAACCCAGTTTTTGGAAGAATCCGGCGGGGATTTGAAGTCCCTGGTTGATAAATATGGAAAATACTCCATGGGTACATCGGGAGAGATTAACTATGTGGTAAAGGGAACGGCCCTGGTGGAGGAAGTCAACCAGGAAAAGAAGGCCGGATACATGGTGGTGAAGCCTGAGGGTTATGGCGGGGATGTGGTCATAAAGCTTCAGATCGGCAGTGTATATAAGGGTTCATCGGTCAGGGATTCGCTGGATTTCATCAAATTCGGGGATTACAAGAACCAGCAGGAGTGGGCGGCTGTTTCGCAGAGCTTCCATGACATTATTGACGCCACCGTGGTAAAGGCGGCGGCGCCTGAGACACTGCAGGGCAAAACCATTGAATTTACAGGAACATTTACCGCTAATAAGGATGATGAGATCCTCATCACGCCTGTGAAGCTGACTGTAAAATAGGAGGTGGCTTTATGGAGTCAACAGTTAAATGCCGGGAGGGCGTCTGCCTTCACGCAGAGCAGATTGACAAGATTTATCCGGGCACCAAGGCCCTGGACCATGTTTCCTTTGATGTGCTTGCCGGCAAGGTCAATGTGCTGATTGGGGAAAATGGGGCGGGTAAATCCACCCTGATGAAAATCATCGCGGGAATTGAACAGCCCAGCGCAGGCACCCTTTATATGGGGGATAAGGAAGTGGCCTTTAAGGATACCACGGAAGCCAGGAAGCACGGCATCGGCATCATCCATCAGGAACTGAGCCTGTTTCCCAACCTGAATGTGTACCAGAACATTTTCATGGCCAAGGAGAAAAAGAACGGGTTTGTGCTGGATAACAGGAAACATGCCCAGCTGGCAGCCCAGATCTTAGAGCGTCTGGAGCATCCCATCAGCCCGGATACCCTGATTGGGGACCTGAGGGTGGGACAGCAGCAGATGATAGAGATTGCCAGGAACCTGATTGCGGACGACCTTAAGATACTGATCATGGATGAACCCACCTCATCCTTAAGCCAGCAGGAGGTTAAGATCCTTTTCAAGATCATGAGGGAACTTCTGGCCCAGGGCATTTCCATTGTATACATATCCCACCGCCTGGAGGAAATCATGGAAATCGGCGACCATGTGACGATTTTGAGGGACGGGAAGTATGTGGCGGACGCGGATGTAAAGGACATCGACGTGCCCTGGATCGTAAAGCAGATGACGGGCGAGGGCAAGTCCTATCCGAAAAAGGACAGGGACATTGACTGGGATAAGCAGGAGACCGTGCTGGAGGTCAGGGACCTGACCCTTCCAAAGAGCGGGGGCGGCTACCTGCTGAACCATGTGGATTTTAACCTGAAAAAGGGGGAAATCCTGGGAATATACGGGCTTATGGGCGCGGGCCGCACCGAGGTCTTTGAATGTATCATGGGCCTGAGGCCGGAGCATACAGGCGATATCCTGCTGGAGGGGGAGAAGATGGAAATCCACTCCATCTCAGAGCAGATTGAAAGGGGCTTTGCCCTGGTGCCGGAGGACAGGCAGAGGGAGGGCCTGGTGCAGACCATGAGCATCCTTAAGAACATTTCCCTGTCCAGCATTAAAAAGTATGTGAAGGGATTCCTGCTGGATGATAAGCTGGAGAGCCAGAGGGCGGATGAACAGATTAAGGATATCCACATCAAGGTGGCTGACAAGAACCTGCCCATCCTCTCCCTTTCAGGAGGCAACCAGCAGAAGGTGGTCATTGGGAAGGGCCTGCTGACCAATCCCAAGATCCTGCTTCTGGACGAACCCAGCAGGGGCATTGACATCGGCGCCAAGACCGAGGTGTTTGATATCATCAACCAGTATGCGGAAAAAGGGCTTTCCATCATTGTGATATCTTCTGAGTTAAAGGAAATCATCGCCATTGCGGACAGGGTCATGGTGCTGTCCAATGGCATCAAGACAGGGGAACTCATTGGGGACGAGATTCAGGAAGAAAGCCTGGTATTGTCATCATATAAA
Organism: Clostridium pacaense; assembly: GCF_020709765.2. Taxonomy (NCBI): domain Bacteria; kingdom Bacillati; phylum Bacillota; class Clostridia; order Eubacteriales; family Clostridiaceae; genus Clostridium; species Clostridium pacaense. Next base: position 110,596 of record NZ_JAJFEB020000010.1, on the reverse strand, counting down.
GGCCACCACGGCCAATGATTGGAAAAGGAGAGTATACATTATGAGTACGAATAAGAAATCTTCGAATAATGCCTTGGCCATGACGCTGTTAAAGGGCAGGACCTTTATTGTGCTGATTGTCCTTATGGTTTTTTTCAGCATCAAGGCCGCTAATTTCCTGAGCCTGAACACAGCCATGCTGATTGCAAAGCATGTGGCCCTGTACGGCATCCTGGGCATCGGCATGACCTATGTCATCATCACGGGAGGCATCGACCTTTCCGTGGGCGCAATCGTGGGACTGGCCGGAATGATTGCGGGCGGGCTTCTGGAAAAGGGGCTTACCCTTCAGATGTTCGGCGTGACCCTGTATTTTAATGTCCCGGCCGTGTTCATCATCACCATGCTGTTAGGCGTGGTAATCGGAACCTTGAACGGACTTGTGATCACCAGGTTCAATGTGGCACCCTTCATCGCCACCCTGGGCATGATGTATGTGGCCCGTGGGTTTGCCATGATCCGTTCAGGCGGAGCCACCTATTCAAAGATTACGGGTAACGAGGCCCTGGGCAACACGGGCTGGGAGGTGTTCGGGCGCAATATCCCCGGGACCGTGATCCCTGTGGGCGTTGTGATCCTGGCAATCATTGCCGTGATTGCGGCCGTCATCCTGAGAAAGACTGCATTTGGCTGGCATGTGCTGTCCATCGGCGGCAATGAGAAGGCCGCCAGGCTGTCCGGCGTCAAGGTGAATAAGGTTAAGATCATGGTTTACGCCTTCTCAGGCCTGTGCGCGGCAGTGGTGGGGATCATCGCTTCCTCACAGCTGGTGGCCGCCCATCCTGCAACCGGTGAGGGCTGGGAGATGAACGCCATCGCGGCAGCCGTACTGGGCGGGACCTCCATGGCAGGCGGCGTGGGGACCATTGTGGGCGCGTTTGTAATCGGCGTCATCAATGACGGCATGGTCATGTGCGGCGTGTCCGAGTTCTGGCAGATGGTCATCAAGGGCCTGGTAATCGTACTGGCTGTCATCATCGACCAGTTCCAGCGGAACATGCAGGCTAAGATGGCGCTGCAGGCACGCAATGAGAATAAATAGGTGTTAGAAGTTAAAACAGTTAAAGGACCCTGCGCGGCTAACGATATGTTGATATATGCCGCGCGGGGGATTTTATTTTATCATGTTTTATTTTATGGTTGGGAGACATTTGGGCTTATTGCTTTATTGGGAGATAGGTGCTATAATCAATAAATAAATAGACTGTATAAGTACCCAGTTGGGTAATCGACAGGAACTATACTTTTTTTATGCATAATAGTCTGCATAGGTTCCCAGATTACTGGGAATGGAGGATCAGATGAAAAGTGATGTAATCCAATATGAACGGACCTATAACCTGCTGAAAAGCAGGATTGAGTGCGGTATCCTTCCGGTTGGCAAAAAACTGCCGGGGAGGTCTGTGCTGTGCAAGGAATTGGGCACGTCTGAGAAGACGGTCCGGCGCGCATTGGAATTGTTGGAGCAGGATGGATTCCTGGAGACAGCCCCGAGGAAACGGCCAACCGTGGTATCGGCCTTTGCCTCCCCCAGGGAACAGGGGATGCGAAACGTAAAGCAGGCGGACAGGGCCCAGGTAGACGATTTGCTGAAGACGGGTACCCTGTTGTGTTATCCATTTTTCCTGCGGGGGATGCATCTTTGTACCGGCGAAGACTGGCATACGCCGGATATGCTGCTATCCAATATGGATCCGGAAAAGCCGGAAGAATTCTGGCAGCTCTCCAGCCGGATATGGCGTTTTTTCATTGCCAGGAATGAGAACGAACTGCTTATGCGGGCCGTGGACGGTCTGGGTTTTAAGGGGAAGGAGCCGCAGCACGGCTCACTGGAAGACCGGGAGCGGTACCGTACCAATATCAGAAACATGTTTCAGACCGTTAAAAATGGGGATAAGCCCAAACAGGCTGACCTTGAACAGATATTTTCCCAATACAGGATAATCGCAGAACCGGCAGGGGAACGCCAGTTTTTCATGATGGTTCCTCTCTGCCCAAGACTGGCTAAGGCAGAGGGGGTTGGACAGCAGATCAGCCTGGGACAGGAGCGGTATTCCTCGGTCTGCCTGGACCTGCTCGGCCTGATTGCCATAGGACGATACCAGCCCGGTGACCGTCTGCCGACCCATGACCAGTTACAGGAAATCTATGGCGTCAGCCGGGATACCACGGTGAAAGCAGTCCGTATGCTGCAGGACTGGGGAGTGGTGGCTACAGCGCCCCGCAGGGGGATTTCAGTTGAGATGAATCTGGAGGGACTTAAAAAAATCCATATCACGCCGGAAGTAATCGCCTGCCATGTGCGCCGGTATCTGGACAGCCTGGAGCTGCTCTGCATGACCGTGGAGAGGGCCGCTGCCCATGGGGCGGCGCATATGACACAGGAAGACAGGGAACGGCTCTGTAAGGCCATTGCCTGGCAGTATGAACAGCCCTATGAGCATCAGCTGATACCGCGCACCATGCTGGACTTCATTACAGGGCATATCCAGTATGACGCCCTGCGCTCCATTTATCAGATACTGTCCAGGAACTTCAGTATTGGAAGGAGTATCCCAAAGCTGGTCAGCCCGGATAAGAATCCCCGGAATATCAGCATTTACCGGCAGTATATGGAAGCAGCCGCCATATTGGCCGGGGGCGATACTGTCCGGTTTGCAAAGATGGCGGCAGATATGTACGGACAGGTCCGGGGCCTGATCATCACGGAATGCAGGCGGCTGGGGTATTGGGATGCGGCCATGCAGGTATATGACGGCAGGTCCCTGTGGAAGTAATGCACTTCCGGGCAGCATCTAATGTAGTGAAAGGAAGACGGATCATCATCATGAACAAAAGAAAGAAAAAGAATAAAGGAGGCAAATGGGAAATATCCTTTGCCCCCATTACGCGGTACAGCATGACATTCTGCGCGCTGGTCCTTATCATCATCCTTCTGGGAGGAGGCATCCTTTCTATCAGACGGATGAAGACGGATGCCGATGCATCCCTGATTACAAGCCATGCACAGATATCCCAGCGGGTGGCCGGAGCCATCCATCTGCTGGAATCCCTTGCAAGCCTTCCCGAGTTTTATGACCCGGATCTGCCGCCCATCGAAAAGGTTAAAAAACTGGATCAGATGAACCCGTATTTCGGGTACATGATGATCTGTTATGTGGATTCCGGCATCACCGTTTATTCGGATGGTTCCGAACCGGCCAGCCTTGCCAGCCGGGATTACATGCAGCGGCTGTTTTCCACGGGGCAGCGGCAGGTGACGGACAGCTTTGCAGCAGGGGCGGATGGGGCAACGCTGAATTATACGGTAGCGGTTCCCCTGAAAGACAGCCAGGGAAAAATCACAGGCTGCCTGTTCTGCGCCATTTACTTTGATGAGGTGGTGGAAATCCTGGGTCAGTCGGCGGGGGTCAATGGCCTGGAGGTGACGCTGGTCGGCACCCGCGGTCAGATCATGTCTTCCTCGGACGGTCTTCCCTATGGGGAATCCATCATGAATGTACTTCAGGACAGCATGCTGTTCGGCACCACGGCGGATCAGCTGGAGGAACAGCTTCTGGCTTCCCTTCCGGGGTCGTTCTGGAGCCTGAGGGATGGAGGTCTTTATTATACCACTTATCAGCGGGTGGAGAATACCGGGTGGGATATTTTGTGCTCGGTTAATTTCTGGACCGCTTTTGGGGAGACGCTTCCTGCGCTGTGCATGGTATTCGGGCTGACCGCGCTGGTCTGTATGGGACTCATGTGGTTTGTGCGGCGTTATATCGCCGGCCAGATGCAGGTGGTGGACACCCTTGTCCATTCCGTGGAGGAACTGGAAAAGAGGGTTTACCAGGATGAACGTCCGGAGGAAGTGGACTTTAAGGAGGTACTGCGTCTGACAAGCAATGGCCTGTCAGACAGCCTGACCGGCGTGGTCACCCGTTCGGTTTTCCTGAACCAGGCATCCTCCCGCCTGAAAAAGGCCGACCCGCAGAAACTTAAGGCCCTGTGCTTTGTGGATATGGATAACCTGAAATATATCAACGACAGCTGCGGCCATGCGGGTGGGGATATCGGGCTGAAAAGTATAGGATATACCCTTCGGGAATACGAGAAAAAATATGACGGTGTGGTAGGCCGGTACGGCGGGGATGAATTTGTTTTGCTTCTGACCAGTCTGGACGATGAGAAGGAGCTGCTGAATGTGCTGGACGAGCTTGTACTCCGTCTTCAGACCCATATCCAGTCAGGCGGGCAGAGTATCCCGGTCCAGTGCAGTATCGGGGTTTCCATCTACCAGCCGGGGGCGGAGCTGAAGCAGATGATTGCCGATGCGGACGAGGCCCTTTATTATGTGAAACAGAATGGAAAAGGATATTATCATATCCACCAGAATTGAGGGACGTATGGACAGATTCATTAGGCGGCTGCCGGTTTGTCTGGCCGCAGTGCTGCTGGTGCTGGTTCTGACCGCTGCCACAGGGCTGGGACTGTGCCGTTCAATTGTAGGATTACGCCAGAGAGAAGCAGAAAATATACTGTTTTACTACAGTGAGAAAATCCTGCTGCAGATGCAGGGGACCATGAATGAGGCAGGCGCCCTGGCCAAGACAGCGTATGCGATGGAGAAAGGCCAGGCGGATCCGTCCGATTGGTTTGAGCATGCGGCAGGGCCGTTGCTGGAGCGGGACGAGGTCTGCATAACATATCTGTTTGAAGGGGATATCCTGGCCGCAGCCTTGCCAAAGGATAGGTTCGGGAACCTGGTGGGACGGGAACTGCAGGATTTCTCTTATATCTATACCTTGGCCAAGGTTGTCAAGGACCTTGTGGTGGAGGGCCCGGTTGTATTGGCGGATGATCCACAACAGCAGGAGGTGTTCCTGTTCCTGCAGCCGATTGTGGAGAAGGATGCCTATCTGGGACAGGTGGCAGTGGCCCTGGACCGGGACTATGTACTCGGCCAGCTTGGGCTTAATGACCTGTATACCCAGGGGTATGATTATGAATTGTGGCGCGTGGAACCCCAGAATGGGAACAAGGAGGTCATTGCCAGCTCACGGGCGGATGTGGATTTCTCGTTGGCGCAGAAGACTGTTTTTTATCTGCCGACCCAATGGACACTCAGCATCCAGCCGACAGCCGGCTGGCTCAGCGCCGCGCAATGGGTGTCCCTGATCCTGATATGCATGCTGGAGGCAGCCGCTCTGCTGGCGCTTTCATTCCTGTTGTGCACAACCATACAGCAAAAGCGTGCGCTTGAGAAAACAGGTTCCATGGATAAAGATACCGGGCTTTATAACCGGAAGGGTTTTACGGCTGCGCTGGACGGCTGGCTCAGTAACGGGGACCGTCCTGTTACCCTGTTTTACTTCTCCATTGAGGGGTATATCCAGGCCGCGCGGATGATAGGGGAGGCAGAGGAGTTGGAATTCCTTAAGAGCATTCCGGCCCGGCTGGATGATTATATCCATAATCCCTATCTTGCCGGAAGGCTGGACGCCGGAAGCTATATCATAGCCGTGCGGGAGAAGATGGAAGAGCAGCAGCGGGAGGATTTTGCAAAGGGACTGTCCCTGGAACTTTTATTACAGGTGCGTATGGACGGGGAAAAGAATTTCCTGATGGCGCGCTACCAATATGCCTGCTGCCAGCCGGGCGTCTGCAGGGGGGAGGAGGAAATCTCCAAACTGATTCATGAGTATTACCGCCGCGTGTCCCAGGAATCCCCCATCCGTATGCTGACAGAAAAATGTTGTCAGCTGATTGCGGGGAAGAGCGATGTGACCTTTGACGAATATACGGATATTGAAATGATGGAGCTGTCCAAGACCTTTAACCGTTACCGCAAGCAGGTGGAGCAGCTGGCCTATTTTGACCCCGTGTTCAATGTGGGGAACCGGCCGAAGTTCCTCCGGGATACGAATATGCTGATTTCCTATGACAAAAAAAGGCGGTTCAAACTGTACTGCGTGGATATCTGTTCCTTCAGCCAGTACAATGAGCTGTTCAGCGCCAGCATAGGGGATGAAATCCTGCATGAGGTACTGCGCCGTCTGTCACGGCCCTTTGGTTCCTATGTCTACCGTATTAACGGCGATGTATTTTTAGGGGTATCCCTCTCCGATGAAAGCGTGGAGTTCTTTGTTACCCGGCTGCAGAAAATGTTTGCCACACCGATTACGGTAGGGAACCTTTCCTTTCTCCTGCAGATCCGCATCGTGGCATGCCTTTATCCGGAACATGGCAAAACACCGGGGGATCTTCTGGACCATATACAGTCCGCCCTCCGTTTCTCTAAGGAATCAGGAGATGCGGTGGTGGTTTATAGCCGCCAGCTGGATGAAATCATCCGGACAGAGGCCGACATCCTGCGCCGCATGAAGGATGCCATCCGGGAGGACACGCTGGAGGTCTGGTATCAGCCCATCATGCAGCTGGATGGCGGACAATACACTGCGGCCGAAGCGCTTGTGCGCCTGCCGGATGGAAACGGGGGACATTTTTCCGCGGGGCAGGTGATTTCACTTGCCGAGCGCAATGGCATCGTGGAGGAACTTGGCGATTATGTGCTGTCCAGGGCATGCGTATTCATGCAGAACCAGGGCGTGGGTCTGGGACTTAAACGTATTGGCATCAACCTGTCCGTGCAGCAGCTTCTGGTGGGGAACAGCGCCCGGCATCTGCTGGAACTGATACACTCCACCGGGGTGGATCCGCGGCGGATTACCCTGGAGATTACGGAGAGTATCCTGATCCAATCCATTGACCGGGCGGCAGAGGTACTGGAGCAGTTACGTCTGTCCGGCGTCCACATCGCACTGGATGATTTCGGTGTGGGCTACAGCAGCCTTAACTATCTATCCAACCTTCCGGTGGATGTCATTAAGATTGACCGTTCCCTGACCAAGCAGATCCTGACCAGCCCTAAACAGTGCGCCCTGCTTAAATCCATTGCGGAAATGGCTGCCATCAACGATTTGGAGGTAGTGGCGGAAGGGGTTGAGACACAGGAAGAATTAAATGCCATTGCTATTTCCGGCGTGCAGTTCATTCAGGGATATTATTATGCCCGTCCCATGCCGGAGGAGAAGGTGTGTCATTTCCTGAGTCAGCAGGATGCAGTTGGATAGAAGGGTTTTTGTTTTTACAGTTCTGCCCTGGGGAGTAGTTACATACTCTCCAGGGCGATTTTTTTGTGCCATGGAGTTTTTGTTTTACATCTATTTTACAGGACCTCACTTTTTGATTTTACACTGTCCGGCTAAAATCTAAGAGTAGATTGGAAATGTGAAAGGAACGGCCATGTCTGACATATCATTGGTAAATGTAAGCAAGACTTATAAAAACGGCTACTGCGCGGTAAAGGATTTTAATCTGGATATCCGGGAAGGCGAGCTGGTTATCTTCGTGGGTCCATCGGGCTGCGGAAAGTCCACCACCCTCAGGATGATTGCGGGCCTGGAGGATATATCCTCAGGGGAACTGTGGATGGATGACTGCCTCATGAACATGGTGGAGCCAAAGGACAGGGACCTGTCCATGGTATTCCAGAACTACGCCCTGTACCCCCATATGACGGTATATGAAAATATGGCCTTTGGCCTGCGGGCCCATAAGACGCCCAAGGCAGAGATTGACAAACGGGTCAGGGAGGCGGCCGGGATACTGGAGATAGGCCACCTTCTGGACAGAAAGCCCAGCGCCCTTTCCGGAGGGCAGAAGCAGAGGGTGGCAATCGGAAGCGTAATCGTGCGCAAGCCTAGGGCGTATCTCATGGATGAGCCTTTGTCCAACCTGGACGCAAAGCTGAGGAGCCAGATGCGGGTGGAGATAGCCAAGCTTCACAGGCAGCTGGGAGCCACTATGATCTATGTGACCCATGACCAGGTGGAGGCAATGACCCTGGGCACCAGGATTGTCGTCATGAAAGACGGGGCCATACAGCAGGTGGCGCCGCCTGCCGAACTGTATCAGAACCCGGTGAACCGGTTCGTGGCCGGCTTCATCGGCTCCCCGGCCATGAACTTCCTGGAAGGGAAGGTAATCCTTAAGGACCAGAAACCGTGCCTGGAAGGAAAAGGCTGGCAGCTTCCCCTGACCGCGGCCCAGGGGAAAAAGCTTATGAATAAAGGCTATATGGAAAAGGCGGTCACCCTGGGAATCCGGGCGGAAGACCTGCATGGACAGGCGTCGGGGGATGCCTGGCTGGAGGTTCTGGTGGATGTGAGGGAAATGCTGGGCGCGGAAGTCCTGCTCCATGGGCGGGTGTGTGGGGATGGCGGGAGTGTCCGGGACGGTATGGACCAGGACGGAACTGTCCGGGGTGATATGGTCCAGTGCGGGGCTGACAGGGACGATGCAGCCAAGAGCGGGCCGGCCCGGGGCGATGCAGCCCAAGGTGGGCCGGTCCCGGAAGGAATCATTTGGGAAAATTCCCCAATTATATCTGCCAAGCTGCCGCCCTCCTGTCCTGCGAAGGCAGGCAGCCGGGTACGCCTTTATGTGGATATGGCCCGTATCAAACTGTTTGACACAATAACAGAAGAAAATATTCTGTATGTATAGGAGCAGAACCATGAAAGAAAAATCATTCATAAAAAAGGCGGGACCATACGCCTACACGGCGCCTGCGCTTCTGGTCTTTGCCGTATTCCTGTTTTATCCATTTTTTAAGACAATCTATCTAAGCCTGTTTAAGACAAATAAAATGGGTCAGGCCAAGCTGTTTGTGGGACTTGGGAATTATACGGACCTGTTCCGGTCCGGGTCATTCTTTAACAGCCTGACGGTGACGCTGATATTCGTGGTGATAGTGGTATCGGTCAGCATGGCCCTTGGACTCATGGCAGCCATGCTGTGCAACCGGGCATTTCCGGGTATCCGGGTGTTCAGCACGGCATATGCGCTTCCCATGGCCATTGCGTCCAGCTCCGCTGCCCTGATATTTAAGATCATGCTCCACCCGTCCATCGGGATTGTGAACAAGCTGCTGGGACTTGACATCAACTGGGTCAATGACCCCAAATATGCGCTGGTCTGTGTGGCCCTCCTTACCGCGTGGCTGAACAGCGGCATCAACTTCCTGTACTTTTCCGCAGGTCTTGGCAATATCGATGAGTCCATCTATGAGCGTGCATCGGTGGACGGAGCGGGCGCGCTGCAGAAATTCTTCCGGCTGACCCTGCCGGGGCTCAGCCCCATCATGTTCTACACGGTAGTGGTGAATATCATCCAGGCCTTCCAGGCCTTCGGACAGGTGAAAATCCTGACCAAGGGCGGGCCGGGGGAGTCCACCAACCTGATTGTATATTCCATTTACAGGGATGCATTCTTTAATTACCGGTTCGGCAGCGCGGCTGCCCAGTCCGTCATCCTGTTTGCCATCATCATGGCACTGACGTTAATCATGTTTAAAGTAGAGAAGAAAGGGGTCAGCTATTAATGGAGCAGACACTTGTTATCAGAAGGACCGGGGAAATGGACCGGGAAGAAATCAGACGCGTCCAGGAGGCGGCCAACCGCAGGGCGCTGCTGGTGAGAAGAGGGAGGACCGCCGTCCTTATTGGGCTTAATATGCTTGTCTCCCTGTTTGTGCTGCTTCCGCTTCTGTATGCGGTCAGCGTGGCCTTCATGCCCTCCAGCGAACTGTTTACCACACAGATGAACCTGCTGCCCTCATCGCCGACCCTGGAGAACTTCCGGCAGGCCCTCATCAAGGTGCCCTTGGCCAGGTTTGTGGCCAATTCCTTCATGGTGGCCGGGCTGATTACCCTGGGGCAGATCATATCCTGTTCCCTGGCAGCGTTTTCCTTTTCCTTCCTGGACTTTAAGGGGAAGGAAGTACTGTTCATGCTTGTGATGGCAACCATGATGATACCGGGGGAGGCGACCATCATATCCAATTACCTGACCGTAAGCCGTTTCGGATGGCTGGATTCCTACCAGGTGCTGATTGTGCCGTATCTTACATCGGCCATGGGCATTTTCCTGTTCAGGCAGTTTTATAAATCCTTTCCCATCTCATTGTATGAATCCGCCAAAATAGACGGATGCGGGAACCTCCGGTTCATATTCAGGATACTCCTGCCCCTGACCAAATCGGCCATCGGGGCCATGGCGGTGTATACCTTCATCAATGCATGGAATATGTATATGTGGCCGCTGCTTGTGACGGGTTCCAATGAGATGAGGACCGTGCAGATTGGTATCAGTATGCTCAATAATGAGGATGCCCAGTCCATTACCCTGATGATTGCGGGGGTAATCCTGGTAATCATACCTTCCATAGCTATCTTTATCGCCGGACAGAAACAGCTGATCCGGGGGATGTTCTCAGGCGCTGTTAAGGGATGACCAGCCCTTTACATATAAAATAAATCATAAATAAGATTTCGGAGGAATGAACGGTTATGAAGAAAAGATGGATGACAACAATGACAGCCTTCGCGGCAGCCGCAGTGCTGGCCGCTTCCATGACAGGATGCGGGGCCAAGGCGGCATCTTCGGATACGTCTGCACAGGGAAGCCGGGAAGGAACCGGGCAGGACGGCAGCGGACAGGATGGCGCGGGGCAGGACACGGCAGGACAGGGCCAGCCAGGGGAGGCTTCCGGCAGCACGGAACAGACCGGGACCATACCGGCGGAGGGTACGGCCATCACCTTCTGGCATTCCATGGGCGGGGTGAACGGGGAGGCGCTGGATTACCTGGTTAACCGTTTTAACACGGAAAATACCCTTGGAATCAAGGTGGATGCCCAGTACCAGGGGGAATATGATGATGCAATCAACAAGTTAAAAAGCGCCCAGATCGGCAACATGGGGGCTGACCTGGTCCAGATATATGACATCGGCACCCGTTTCATGATTGATTCCGGCTGGGTGGTACCCATGCAGGAACTGATGGATGCGGACGGCTGGGATAAATCAGTGATTGAACCAAATATCGCTGCGTATTATACTGTAGATGATAAGCTGTACTCCATGCCATTTAATTCCTCTACCCCGATCCTTTACTACAACAAGGATATGTTTGACAAGGCAGGCGTGACAAAGGTGCCGGAAAGCCTTATGGAGATTGCGGATGCCGCGGACGCCCTGGTACAAAAGGGCGGGGCCGGAGAGCCGATTTCCCTTGGCATCTACGGCTGGTTTTTCGAGCAGTTCACATGTAAACAGGGGCTTTCATATGTCAACAATGGAAATGGAAGACAGGCGGCAGCAACCGCTGTGGATTTTGACCGGAACGGTGCGGCCGTGAGCACGCTGACGGCCTGGAAAGAGCTGTATGACAAGGGATATGCCCCAATCGTGGGGCGGGGAGGCGACTCCGGACTGGCTGATTTCAGTTCCGGGAAATCCGCCATGACCCTGGGTTCCACGGCTTCCCTGAAGCAGATATTAGGGGATGTGAACGGCAAATTTGAGGTGGGGACCGCTTATTTCCCAAAGGTAAATGCAGACGATAAGGGCGGCGTTTCCATTGGCGGAGCATCCCTGTGGGCATTGAATAACGAGGATGATGCGAAAAAGGCAGCCACATGGGAGTTCGTGAAATTCCTTGTATCGCCTGAAAGCCAGGCATACTGGAATGCCCAGACCGGATATTTCCCTGTGACGGCAGACGCCCATGACGAGCCGGTCTTTAAGGAAAATATGGCTCAGTATCCCCAGTTCGGGACAGCCATTGACCAGCTCCATGATTCCGCTCCGGAGTCCGCGGGCGCGCTTTTAAGTGTGTTCCCTGAGGCCAGACAGGTGGTGGAGACGGAAATCGAGAACATGCTGAACAACAATATAAGTCCTGAGGATACGGCTGCCAATATGGCAAAGCAGATTAATAAGGCAATTGAGGAATATAATCTTTTAAATGAGTGATAATGATGAGTGAGGGATGGGACATGAAGACACAGGTATGGGCACACAGAGGCGCGTCCGCTTATGCGCCGGAGAATACGCTGGAGGCATTCAAGCTGGCGGCGGGACAGGGCGCTGACGGCGTGGAGCTGGATGTACAGCTGAGCCGGGACAATGAACTGGTAGTGGCGCATGATGAAACCATAGACAGGGTCAGCAACGGTTCCGGCTACATTAAGGACCATACCTTAAGTGAGCTTAAGAAACTGCGGTTTAACCGCCTGTTCCCTGAGTACAGGGATGCGTCCATCCCCACGCTGGGAGAGGTCTATGAGCTGTTAAGACCCACAGGGCTTGTGGTTAACGTTGAACTGAAGACAGGAATCGTGCCCTATGAGGGAATTGAGGAAAGGGTGCTTGACCTGGCATCTGAAATGGGGATGGGTGACCGGGTCATCTACTCCTCCTTCCATCACCCAAGCCTTGTGAAGCTGAAAATGCTGGACCCCTCGGTGAAAACCGGGCTGCTCTATTCTGACGGGTGGATTGACGTGGCTTCCTATGGGCGGTATACGGCCCGGGTGGATGCGCTCCATCCCGCGCTGTACCACATGCAGGATTCAGAACTGATCCCATCGGCCAGGTCCCTTGGGCTGGCCCTGCACGTGTGGACGGTCAACGATGAGGAGTATATGGAAATGCTGGTAAGGCAGGGAGTGGAGGCCATCATCACCAATAAACCGGATCTGTGCAGAAGCGTGGCCGACCGGGTGGATCCCTTTGGCTGATGCCGGATTCAGGAAAGGATTGATGGAATGATAAGACTTGTAGCGGTTGACATGGACGGCACACTGCTGGGACCTGACGGGCGTGTGTCGGACCGGAATGCCCATGTGATACGGTGTATGCAGAACATGGGGGTGGAACTTCTCATATGTACGGGAAGAAGCTATGAAGACGCCCTGCTTCCACTTGAAGAGGCAGGGCTTAAGGCATCGGTTGTATGTATGAACGGGGCCTCCACCTATGACGTCCGGGGCAAGCGGATCGGCAAGGTGGAGCTTGCCGGGACACAGGTGGAACGGATTGTGGAATGCTGTAAGGATGCGGACGTCATCTTTGACTTCATGACGGATAAGGGAAGCTGTACCATTGCAGAAGAGGAAGCCTTTAAGGATTATTTTTACCGCAATGTATTGCTGCCAATGGCTGAATTTTCCTATGAAGGCGTGCGCCGGCGTTTTACCTTCCTGCCTCCCGGGGAGCTGTTTGAACGGGGGCTGGAGTTCTATAAGATTTCCGTCATCCATGAATCCCCCCTTGTGCTGGATGGACTCAGGGAACGGCTTCGGGCGGTTCCCGGCCTGGCCATTGCGTCTTCGGCCGCTACCAACCTGGAACTGACCCACCAGGAGGCCCAGAAGGGCAAGGCCCTGGCGGAATACGCCGCAATGAGGAATATACGGCGGGACGAGATCATGGCGGTGGGGGACAGCGAGAACGACCATTCCATGCTGTCCATGAACCTTAAGTACACGGTGGCCATGGGGAATGCCGTGGAACGCATTAAAAAGACCGCCAAATGCCAGACACGCCCCAACAGCCAGGACGGGGTGGCATACGCCATTGAAAATTTAGTGCTGCCTTACGCAATGCTGTACTAGTTAGGCGGATCCGCGGCAGTATCCTTTTCAGGCATCTTCCGGAATAAGCGCCACATGAACAGGATGGACGGCAGGAATGCCCCTGCAAATGCAACGGCCTGGGCCTCCTCTATCCCATGAAGTCCCCTCAGTCTTGCCAGTATCAGGATTGAAGGAATGAAGATCAGTCCTCCCCGCAGCAGGGAAAGCACGGAGGCGCCCAGCTTCTGTCCGGTGCTCTGGTATAACATCTCCGTTGCCATGGACATGGGGAGGAGCAGAAGGGAAAGGCCCTGGACCCTGAGCGCCCGTGTACCGATGGCAATCACGTCCGGGTCGTCCCTGAACAGCCCAATCAGGCTGCCGGACCAGATGATCAGAAACACCACTGAGACACTGACGAATGTTTCCGCCATGATGACGGTCACGCGGAATGCCTTACGCACGCGGCTGTACCTGCCTGCGCCGTAGTTGAAACCGCTGACCGGCTGGAAGCCGTGCCCGATGCCAAGGGCAATGGAAAATATGAAATGGATGATGCGGTTCACAATGCTCATTGCCGCGATGGCGGCGTCACCGTAGACAGCGGCCTGCCCGTTTAACACCATGGTAGTCACGCTGTTCAGCCCCTGGCGCAGCAGGCTTGGAAGTCCTGTTGCCAGGATATCTAAAATCTGTTTTCTGTCAAATGAGACTTTCCTCCAGGTAATCCGGCACACGGATTTCCCACGTATGTAAATACCCAGCAGAATACAAAATCCGGCCATCTGGCTGAGGGCCGTTGATAATCCGGCCCCGGCAATGCCCATTTTAAAGACGAACATCAGGATGGGATCCCCGATTATATTGAGGATGCCCCCGGTCATCATGCCAATCATGCCCAATGCGGCCTTTCCCTCATACCTCAGGATCTGATTCATGGTAAAGCTGGCTGACATGAACGGAGTAGCCGCCAGGATATAGGAAATGTAGATCTTGGCATAGGAGGCAATGGTAGGCGTGCTGCCCAAAAGCATGACCAGGGGATCTAACAGCAGCCAGGATACAATGGAGAGCAGGACACCGAATCCAAAGGAAAAGAAAAATCCTGTGGAAGCGGTTACGGTGGCCTTTTCATTTTCCTGCTGCCCCAGCAGGCGGGCAATGATGCTGCCCGCGCCCTGGCCGAACACGAAGCCGATGGCCTGGATCATGGTCATGAAGCCAAACACCACGCCCACTGCCCCGCTTGCGCTTGTGCCCAGCTGCCCCACAAAGGCGGTGTCGGCCAGATTATAGATGTTCGTGACCAGCATGGTCAGGATTGACGGGACGCAGAGCCGGGCAATCAGCGGGGCCACGTCTGTATTTATCATTTTCTCATATTGGGAAGCCGTTTGCTGTTTCATATCTCAACCTCATATTCACCCATGGCGTATGCTCAGGTTCAGTCCAAAGGATATCACGGAAAATACCAGCAGCAGCAGGAACGGCGCAAAATATGAACCCGTAAAAGTAAGGAGCGCGCCGCCGATTGTTGCCGTGAAGGAAGCGGGAATCATCATCAGGTTGGCAATGCTGTAATTAAGGGAGAAATGCTCCGTGCCGTAAAAGGAGGATACAACCGAGGATGTGACGGGCGGCTGGAAGGAGTAGGACAGCCCGGTGACACAAAGCCCGATTGCGCAGATGACAACGGAATGGCTGCTGATTGCCAGCAGCATGACAGCGGGAGCCGCCATGGTGATGATGCCGTCAATGGTCATGGTCATCCTCTGTCCGTAACGGTCAAAAAGCATTCCTGCCAGCAGCCTGCCGCATCCGTTGCACAGTGAAAGCACGCCTGCCAGCAGGGCCGCAAGCCCTGCCCTGGCGCCCACGGACAGCGCCACGTCCCGGGCCATGCTGATGGTGCTGTTGCCCACGGCGCAGGCCAGTATCAGGAAGAGGAAAAAGCGTATGAAGGCAGGCCTTCTGACCATTTCCCCTGGTGTGTAATTTTTCTGCGGTCCCTTGCCGTGAGCTGTCCCCGGGCTGCCGGGCACATGATCTTCCCCGGCCGGATGCCTCATGAATACAGCTGCCAGAAGCAGGGTAAGGCCAGTGAAGAAGCCGAGTATCCGGTAGGTGGTCCGCCAGCCCATGGAGGATGCTATCATGGAGTCCGCAATATTCCCAAGAATCAGGGCACTGGCCCCAAAGCTCATCATCAGGACCCCGGAGCTGGTTCCCTTTTTATCCGGGAACCACTCGTTTATGACAGAGATCACGGCGTTATATCCGATGCCGATGCCCAGGCCGGAAAGGATTCCGTAGGACAGATACAGCCTGCCAAGCCCGCCAGCCCCGATACCGGACGCAAGGATGAAGCCTGCGAAGGAGAGGAACCCGGCCGCCCCGAGAAGCAGTCCTAAACTGATTTTTGAGAGAAGTATGCCGGAGATGATGCCGCCGATACAGAACATGCACATGGTCAGGGTAAAGTTCATGGCCAGCTGGGATGCCGACCAGGAAAATTCATCCTGCAGCGGTGCCTTTAAGATAGACCACGCATAAATGATGCCGGAAAAAAACATGGCAGCGGTGCCAAGGGCCAGGATCAGCCATCGGTTTATTTTTGTCCCCATGGCCTATCCCTCTTGGCGGGACGCCACAATGCCTGCCAGCGCGATGCAGCGAAGCCGTTCCTCGGCAGGGGCGGCCCGTGACGTAAGGACAATGGGAATCCTGGCTCCCGCGACGTAGCTTGCCATGGTGACTCCGGGGAGCAGCTCCAGGCATTTCCCCAGGATGTTGCCCGCGTGTACATTGGGGGATACGAGAATGTCAAAATCACCGCAGTACGGGCAGTCATACTTCTTGATGGCGGCCCGTTCCTGGCTCATTGCCAGGTCATAAGAAATGGGGCCTTCCACGATGCAGCTGGCAAGTCCGCCGCTGGCGCACATCTCCTTAAGGGCGGCGGCGTCCATTGTCTCAGGCATATGTTCATCCGCGTGTTCCTTGCAGCACAGGACGGCGGCCTTTGGGTTTTCATAACCCAGACAGTGCAGGGTGTTCACCGCGTTGACGAGGATGTCCTTCTTCTTATTCAGGTCAGGATAGGCGCATACCCCTCCGTCCGTTGTAATCAGAAGCTTATGGTAAAAGGGAAGCTGGTAAAACGCCACGTGGGAGATGGTGCGCCCTGTCCTCAGTCCGTTTTCCTTTTTGACCACGGGACGGAACAGGTCTGAGGTTTCCACCATGCCTTTGAGTAGGAAATCGGCATCCCCCTGTTTGATGATTTCCACGGCAGTGTCCGCCGGGGTCTGTCCGGCAGCCGTCTTTACGATATTGAAGCTGGAAACATTGCGCCCGCGTTCCCTGAGCAGGGAGCGGATGACCTCCGGTTCACCCACCAGGATTGCGTCCGCCACCTGGTTATCATAGGCGTCCAGCACAGCGTCAATGGCGGAGGGAATCCCTGCGCCGGCCACTGCCATGGTGCATTTTTTTCCCAGCGATGAATTCATCGCCATCATTTCACTAAAATTATGAAGTTCCATCTGATCCTCCTTTGGTTTGGTTCATCCGTCTCAGCCATTGTATTGCTGGACCTTTTCCTCGCCGTTCATGACGCGCAGCGCGCCTTCGGCCAGGGCCTGCATTTCATTTTCACCGGGCATGATATATACAGGCGTATCCAGGAAACCGATCCTGTCCCTGATATCATCGGTAAGGCGTTCCCAGTAGGCGCCTCCGCCTGTGATGATGACGGCGTCCAGCCTGCCGTCAGCGGCGGGAAGCAGGGAACAGATGCATTTGCTGAGCTGGTATGCCATTGCCTTCTGGCACAGGAGCGCGTCCCCGTTCCCCTCTTTTATCATCTGCTCCACTTCGCGCAGGTCATTTGTCCCAAGTAATGAGACAAATCCGCCTTTTCCATGGAGCCATCCGATGCAGTTTGTGGCCCCGTATTCCTGCACCAGCTGAACCATCCGCTCTGAGCGCATGAAGCCTGCCCGTTCCG
This sequence comes from Clostridium pacaense, assembly GCF_020709765.2. NCBI lineage: Bacteria > Bacillati > Bacillota > Clostridia > Eubacteriales > Clostridiaceae > Clostridium > Clostridium pacaense. The sequence continues at coordinate 93,083 of NZ_JAJFEB020000010.1, read as the reverse complement.
CAGAAAATGCACAGGCATCCCCGGGGACCACATCCACCGGATGCCCCTTCTTCCAGAGGCATATGCTGTTGCCGCCGCCGATATGGGCCACCAGGATGTTCATGTCATGAAAATCCCTGCCCAGGTTTTTGGCAAGCCGGATTCCCATGGCGTGTGTGTTCAGGAAATGGCACATGCTATTGTGCTGGATTCCCTTTACCCCATAGACCTTTGCAAGGGGATTCAGTTCATCCGAAGTGATGGGATCGTATACAAAGGCGGGGATTCCTGCCTCTTTTGCGATTTTTGTGGCTATCACAGGTCCAAGGCTGGCGGGATGGGGTTCCAGGGGACGGTTTAGCAGCGCGTCCACAAGACGTTCGTCCACAGCGGTTGCGCCTGCATGGATTCCGGGCGGGGAACCGCCGCGGGACATGACACAGGACAGGTCCTGGGGTCTGTATCCCGCGCGTTTCAGGAACTGCATCACCAGCCCATACCGGTAGTCCAGCTGCTCTGTCCATACCTTGAAGCCTGAAAGGTCGTCCTTTGAATGGGCCAGGTTTTCCCGGGCCAGTTCCTTATCGTCCTCAAACACAGCGGCCTTTGTGGAAGTGGAACCAGGATTGATGACAAGGGTTTTCATAGCTGTTACCTCCTTTTACATGGCCCGGGGCCTAAATCAGGGACTTTCCTAACTCCAGGGCCTTCAGGTTCATCTCGATGAAGTTCTTTTTTACATTCTCCCGGATGATTTTTTCCCAGTCGATGTGTTCAAGTCCCATATACTTCACAATCATCCCTAACAGGATGACGTTGGCAACCTTGCTGCTGCCAAGCTTTGCCGCTTCTTCCGATGCGTTAATCACGAATACCTGGCCGCCCACCTTTTTCAGTTCCTCAATTATATTCCCGGGATAGGCGCTCCGTCCGGTCAGTACGGACTGGCAGTCGATTTTCTCGGTGCTGGTCACGATTGCGCCGTCGGGTTTTACATAATCAATCCAGCGCAGGGCTTCCATCTGCTCAAAGGATACCAGGATATCCGCATCCTTTTCCCCGATGACAGGGGAACATACCTGGCCGTCGGCGTTATAGCGCACATGGGAGGAAACCGTTCCTCCGCGCTGGCTCATGCCGTGTATCTCGCTCATTTTCACATCACATCCAGCTTCCAGAAGCCCTGTGGTAAGAAGCTTAGCCGCAGTAATTGTTCCCTGGCCTCCCACGCCGACCAGTAATACACTTTTTGTCATTTTCTCTGGCTCCTTTTCACTTTTTTATAATTGCGTGTACCGGACATATCTGGGAACATACGCTGCAGCCCAGACAATCGCTGCCGATGAATGCCTTCTTTTTCTCCCTCTCAAAATGGATTGCAGGGCATCCGGCCTTAAGGCAGGCCTTGCAGCCGACACAGGCGCTGTCATCCACCTGATACCTTTGGCTGAAGGCATCCGGGAATTCTTCTTTGTTTTCTTGGGACATTTTCTTGAGGGCGCATGGCCAGCGGGTGATGATGACGGACGGCTCATCCAGGGCAAGGGCCTCATCTAAGGCGTTCTTGAATTCGTCCAGATGGTTGGGGTCCACGGTTACCACATGCTTTATGTTGATGGCGCGGCAGATGGCGGGAATGTCAGCCTCAGGAGCAGCTTCTCCCTGCGCGGTAAAACCTGAACCGGGATTTTCCTGATGCCCGGTCATGCCGGTGATGCGGTTATCGAGAATGATGGTTACGGTATTGCTCTGATTGTATGCAACATCCAGAAGGGAATTAAATCCAGTATGCAGGAAGGTGGAATCACCCAGCACGGCAACCGCGCGCCGGCTGCCGCCCACCTTGTTCATGACCTGCTGGAATCCGTGGCCGATGCTGATGCTGGAACCCATACAGATTCCGGTATCCCCCACATAATAGGGTTCCACGGGGCTGAGGCTGTAACATCCGATGTCTGAGGCAACCATGATATCCTTCATCTTTGACAGTGTGTAGAATACGCCGCGGTGAGGACATCCCGCGCAGAATGCAGGCGGCCTGGGCAATATCTTATCCCGGTCCACTTCCGGCTTCGGACTGGTGATGTTTAACAGCTTTTCACGGAGCACGTCGGGCAGAAGCTCCCCGGTAACCGGCAGCACGTCCTTTCCGGTACATTCAATCCCGGCCAGACGCATTTCATTTTCAATTAAGGGGTCTGTCTCCTCAATGACATAAAGCTTATCTACCTTTTTGGCAAAGGCGCGGATGCTTTCCATGGGAAGCGGATTGACGAATCCGATTTTGTAGTAGGAGGCTTTGTCCCCGAATACTTCTTTTGCAAAGTAGTAGCTGCATCCGGAACATACGATTCCGATGGAAGTATCATGCATTTCCTCGCGGTTGAACGGGGTATGCTCGGAGTAGTCCTTTAAATCCTCCAGTTTTGTGTAACTGTGCCTGACCATTGCAGGCGAATGGGCGGGAAGGGGGATGTATTTAGCCGCGTTCTTTTCATAAGGACGGACCGGCACCTCCATGCGTTCCCCTGTTTCGACCACACATTTGGAATGGCAGATCCTGGTGGTCATGTGCAGCGCCACCAGGGTGTCCGCCATCTCGCTGATACGGTAGGCTTCCTTGACCATGTCAAGGGCTTCCTGGCTGTCGGCCGGTTCAAAGAACGGATAACGGGCATGCTTGAAGAATACCCTGTCATCCTGGGCGGACTGCCCGCTTGACTGCTGGCCCGGTTCATCCGCGACAGCCACCACCATACCGGCTTCGCATCCGGTATAGGAAAAACACATCCATGGATCCGCGGACGCGTTCACACCCACGCACTTCATGGAAACAAATGAACGGACCCCGGCCAGGGATGCGCCAAGGGCGCTTTCCATGGAGACTTTTTCATTGGGCGCCCATTCCGCATAGATGTCTTTTTTATCAAATTTAGCCAGACATTCCATAATTTCTGTACTTGGCGTCCCCGGATAGGCTGATGCAAATTGTGCACCAGCCTCCCATACACCACGCGCAACTGCTTCATTGCCCGTCATAAGAACTTTCATTATTCTGCTCCTTCTCAACTGTTTATTTGTCTGAGTAACTATAATCAAAGGAATGATTCATGGAAAATCTCGTTCATGGTAAAGACGCGGGAGATAAGACCCTGTTCATAAGAATATTTCATAGCCATCTCCACTGCATTCCACACGTTCTTCACGCCGCACTGCAGCGCAAACCGTCCGCTTCGTCCTTCTGCCGGATAGGCTTTTGAAAGCCCTGCAGCCAGCAGGTCATATACCTTGTGGACCGCGTCTATGTCAGCGCCCTCACGGAACACGACCATGTGGTTGATGGGAACTGCCTGATGTTTTTCAAACCATTCCGTAATGGCCCCGTCCACATCGGGAACCAGCCGCTCCAGTCCCTTTGGCGCGCCCTGCTTGGTGCCCATGATCACGGCTGCCAGTTCACCGGAGCGGACCATACCCGCCAGGTCTGCCCCCTGCGCAAGCTCTACGTTTGGCGGGCACTTATAATCAGCCGCATGGGGGGCTTCGGTGGTAACCCAGGTCACGTCCCCGGATGATACACCGAACTGTTCGGACAGCATGCCCCGGACCCATACGCCGGTTGTCTGGGTGTAGGCCCGCACGCCCACCTTTTTTCCTTTTAAGTCAGCAGGGGCCATGGCTCCCAGTGCCGGGTTGTACCAGAGGCTTCCGTGATGGAACTCCCCGCCCATGACGATGGGCAGGAGCCTGATAGGGGTTTTGCTGTCCAGCCCCTGTAAAAAGGTACCCAGCGCCATTTCGCAGATATCAAAAGGCTGGTCACGGAGCATATCGTCAAATGACTTGCTGATGGGTCTGTATTCCGTAAAATTTAATTTGATATCCGGATCTGATAAGCTGCCGTCCTTTATGGCGCTGGTATGGGGATAAGTATCAAGAACAATTGAAACTTCTTTTGCCTGAGACATAAATATTCCTCCTAGTATGTTTTTCCGGCTGGATCAGTCCATGATTTCACAGCCAAGTTCAGCCAGTGTTGCAGCGAAGCCGCTTCGGTCCCATTTGCCCTGGGCAATGGTTTCAAGGAGCTTTTTCTCGCCTTCGTTCTGTCTGGCGGCCTTTTGGGCCACCCCGGCAGCATCGTCCGGACGGATGACCACGATGCCGTCGGCATCCCCTGCCAGGATATCGCCGGGCAGGATGGCCATGCCTCCGCAGACAACCGGGGTGTTGATTTCACCAGGCCCGTTTTTCATGGGGCCGTTGGGGTTGAAGCCCAGTGCGTAGACCGGGAAATCAATGGCTGCAACAGCCTCCACATCCCGGATGCAGCCGTTGACCACAAATCCGGCAAGCCCCCGCTTTTTGGCGTGGCTGATCATGATTTCACCGCAGAGGGCGCGTTCCATGTAACCGCCGCCATCCACCACGATTACGTCCCCGGGCTGGGCCAGGTCGATGGCCCTGTTGAACATCAGGTTGTTTCCGGCAGCCACCCGGACCGTAAAGGCCGTGCCCAGAAGGGGCGTCCTGTTGTAGGGTTTAAGGCCCCGGAGGGAAAACATGCGGTTCATATTGTCATCAATATTGGGGGTGGGGATACCGCGGAACAGCTCTACAAGGCTGGGGTCCGCACGTTTTATATTGTTGTATTGGCGAAATCCGACATTTGACATAATGATCTCCTTTACTTTCCGGCCTTTTTAGCTTCCTGCAGGAAGTAATATCCTGTTTCCTCACGTGCCTTGTCAAGGCGCATCCCCTGCTTGATGAAGCCTTCGATTACTTTCTCCCTTTCGTGGATTTCCTGGGCAGCTGCCAGGACCTTTTCAGCGATTTCAAAGGGAATGCTGAGAACGCCTGTGTCGTCGCCGAAAATCAGGTCCCCGGGATTGACTGAAACGCCTGCGATGCGCACAGGAACCTGGGTTGCCTCAAGATAGGAATGCATTTTCCCGGTCCACATATGGGTTGCGCGGGCAAATGTGGGGTACTTCATCTCACGGATATCCGGGATATCCCTTATGATGCCGTCTGCAATCGTGCCGTTGACACCGTTGCGCATGGCAACGCGGCTCATTAAGTCGCCCCAGCAGGAGTAATCCAGGCGGCCGTCATTGTCAATTACAATGACATTGCCGGCAGGCACTTCGTCAAGATAGTCCATCTTGCCCTCAAATCCGCCCTGGCAGACGCCGAACAGTACGGTGAATGCCTGGCCGCAGAGCTTTGTCCCGGGAACAATGCAGTTCAGTCCGAACATGCCTGTGTTATAACCAAAACGGTTTACTGCGTCCGCTACCTCGGTGGTGTCCAGTTCCTTATATGCCTCTATGATTTCCGGTGCCAGAATTCTGTCTTTCAGTTCCATGATTTTTCTCCTTTTCACTCTTTTATCGGTTTAACATGTTTTCGTAGTTTGCTTTGGAATCCACTTCCCCAAGCCTTGCGCCTTCCTTGATGCTGCGGATCATTTCCTCTTCTTTGGCGGCAATTTCTTCAGCCTTGGCGGTTACCTCTTCAATCCGTTCCTGTGGGATGATGACTACCCCGCTTTTATCGCCTACCACAATATCCCCGAAGCGGCACAGCGCGCCTCCGCAGCAGACCGGCTCGTTGATTGCGGCTTCCATGAAACGTCCCCTGGCCGTCAGTACGGTCCTTCCCTTGCAGTACATGGGGAACTGAAGGTCCACGATCTCATCCACATCCCGGACCAGTCCATCGGATACCCAGCCCTCCAGCCCGTTCATGCAGGCTGCGGTTGCTGCGATTCCTCCGCAGGTGTTCATGTCCGGGCGGACGCTGCCTTCCACCACGATCACGCTGCCAGGCGCGGCGTTCTGGATGGTTTCCATGCCCCCGTGCTTCTGCTTGGGCAGGTGGTCCGTTGGGATGAACCGCTGCGTGATGGCAGGGCCTACGATTTTCTTACAGCTCTCATAGAGAGGGGTGATTCCGGCACAGACATTGGAAAATCCCAGCGCGTCCATGGCATCGGAAATATTGGTGGTGCCCAGTTTATAAAGTCGTTCTCTCAGTTCCTTTGTTAATTCAGCCATATATGTAACCTCCTTCATCCGTTAAAAAGTTTGGAGCTTTGAAACAGGCAGTTCCGCCACCACAAGGGAATCGCTCATGGTAAAGGACTCCGCGTATTTGATGTTCTTATCGCCGATGGTCCTGGATGCCTGCCAGCCCCTGTGTGTGCTGAGCCTTGTGTGGATATGGGGGCCTTCGGTCTGGGTTGCGATGCATTTCATGGCTTCCAGCTTCTTCTCAAAGAAATCGGTGATATCAATGTATACGGCGGGTACGTAGCCGCTGCGCTCAGGCTCGGATGCCTCGAATCCATAGATGGGGGCTGCCTTGGCGGGTTTCAGGCCGCTGCTTTCGATTCCGGCCTGTCTGGACATGATGGATGCACGGTAAACAATGTCCCTTGCAAACCCATGGTCCGGGTTTGTCAGATCTACCTTGTCATGGGTGATGATCAGGGTGGGCTGTACTTCGCGGATCTTCTCGTTCAGCTTCCGGATGATTTCAGGGCTGACTTCCAGCATGCAGTCATCGTAGTCCCACATCTCAAAATTGGTGACGCCCAGGACCTTTGCCGCGTTCATGGACTCGGTAAGGCGGATTTTCTTCACATTCTCCGCGTCCTGTCCCTCCTGTTTCCAAAGGGGACCGGACTCCCCGCGCGCCCCGTAGGTAAGGCAGACCACATATACCTGGGCGCCTCCTGCCAGATATTTGGCAATGGTGCCGCTGCTGCGCCATACCCAGTCCGCGGAATGTGCAGATACAACTAATAAACGCTGATCACTAAACATATTGTTCTTCTCCTTTATCTTTCAATATTTTTTGTTCACTTAACCCAGCAGAAGCTGTTTGGGGTTGTCATGGATGGTCTTCCTGACATCTGTTTCGGAGATACCGTTTTCCAGCATCCAGTTTGCAAAATCAAGGAGTCCTTCATCCGGGTATTTGTGTTTCTTCTGGCCCAGATCCGTACTGATGATGATGTGGTCGCAGCCCACGGATTTAATCTGGTTCAGGCACACATCCCACTCCACCTTCCCGGTGGTGCAGCTGTTGGTGCAGTGCTCCATGTAGACGCCGTATTTCCTTACGAATTCAATCTGCTCTTCGATTTCCCAGAAGCAAAGCTGGGAATCCACATGTGTGCATACAATCCGTTCGACCTTGCGTTCCTTTGCAACCTTAATCAGTTCCTTTGCCTCGCGTACGGATATGTGTCCGGTTGCCAGGACCATGTCGTATCTTGCAATCACGTCCAGGACCTCAATGGCCTCCGGCACCAGCCTGCCGTCATCATCCAGCAGCCGCACCGGCTGTAAGGTCATCCCGTCGGCCTGGATGGAGAGAAGGACGTCCAGCCAGAAGGGGCGGCGTCCGCCTTCCTCGATATGTTCTGTCTTCTTGATGGCTGCAACCGTGTCAACGGTTGGGAACCAGACCACTTTGGCGCCGTCCCTGGCAGCCGCGTCCACCGCGTAAGGGTTCAGCCCTCCCACTGAGTTGTTAAGGACAATGCTGCCAAAGGTCTGGCACTCAGGTACCCTTTTATTAGCAACCTTTGCCCAGGAGGAGCTGGGGAAATAATGGCTCTTAATGACGTATCCGGCCATACCGGCCTCTTTCACACGTTCCGCCTCTTCCAGGAAGTCCAGTTTCCGGTCCATGATGTCAGGGCCTGTGTGGATGTGCATGTCATATGCACCAGTAATGATAGTATCGCTCATGGTTCACACTTCTCCTTTTCTGCTTTGTTTTATCCTGATTCAATTATAAAATGCCGTGTGTGCAAAAGTAAAATATAGATAATCTCATATATCTTTAAAAAAAACTATGGTTCCGGTTGTTCATTTTGACGTAAACCGGGTTCTGTAATTTGATTGTCCATGCTATAATAAAGGCAGTTGACATTTTTTATTGCAGCCACCACGGAGGGGGATATCATGACCATTACACAAATGCAGTATTTTGTCGCCGTATGTGAATACGGGACCATCTCGAAATCCGCTGAAATGCTCCACATCTCTCAGCCGTCCATTTCCCTGGCAATCAAGGATCTGGAAGAGCAGCTGGGTGTTACACTGTTTGACCGTGAGAATAAGCGCTTCCAGCTTTCACAGGAAGGGAAATATATGTATGAGGTCACAAAGGACATCCTGACCCAGATCAACGCCCTCGAGGTCCAGATGAAGGACCTGGGAAAACACCGGAACCAGCTGTGCATTTCAGTCCCGATCCTTACCGGGATGTTCATGCTCAACCTTTTCATGAATGATTTCCGCAAGGAACATCCGGACATTTACTATATAATCAGACAGTATAATTCCCCCAAGGCCTTCAAATCACTTGATGACGGCTCCTGCGATGTGGCAATCATCGTCGATGAGGGGAAGCTTCCGGGGAATCTGGAAAAAAGGCCTGTTTTCAGTTCGGAATTCGTGTTCTGTGTCAACCCTGACAATCCCCTGGCAAGGGAAAAGGCGATTAATATCGTGGACCTGAAAAACGCCCCCATCATATTGAGCCAGGAGAACTCCTACATGGCCAAGATACTGAAGACGGCGTTTTATAATGCAAATTCGGTTCCCAACATATTGATGTACGGCGTGGAACTGTCTCTGATCCGGAACCTGGTTTCCTCCGGGCAGGCCGGAACCTTCCTCATCAAGGAACTGGCTGATACATGGCCGGAGGTGGTGACGGTCCCCTTGACGGAGAAGATACCCATCACCTTTTCACTGGTATGGCGCAAGGATAAGTTCCAGAATAAGAAAACCCACACATTGATAGAACACATCCTCCTGAAGTCCGGCCACGGTCCAGGAGAACGGCAGGCAGGCGTTTAGCAGCTGCCATATAAGAACCGGCCGGAAGCGCAATGACAGCGCTTCCGGCCGGTTTTTTCTGTGTGTATTATCGGTTAAAACAGTCTTACTATGAATACCCAGATAAGGCCGCTTAAGACGGTTGACACGAATGCAAGCAGCATCATTTTACCAAACTGTTTCTGCTGCTCCTTGGGACCTGGATTCACAACAGATGTCCAGCATGCGAATACATTGGCGCCAGCCAGTGACATAGGACAGGACATTCCGATATAGGCGCCGCTGCCGATGGCTGCCAGGCAGCGGAACATATCCTGCCTTGTGCCCCCAAGGCTCTGTATGGTTTCTTCCACGGTTGCAAAAAGAATGGGAATCGGAACCGACATGGCGTGTGTAAACATGGACAGCACGCCGGATACGGCGCTGTAAACCCCGGATACGATGGGGAGGTTTGCAACATATCCGATAAAGTTGGAGAGGATTGTTATACCGCCAAGAGCCTGGACAACGGACGCCAGGATGCCGGTGCCGGCAACCATGATGACAGTTCCCCATTTGGTTTTATCAAGCACATCTTTCTGCTCCACACAGCCCGCTGCAATCATGATTACGGAGAAGATGATTGCCACGAATCCTATATGCCACTGGGTGAAGGCGTAAAAGAGGATGAATGCAAACATACAGATCATGCAGATCCACTGCTTCTTGTTAAAGGCAGGGATATCCTTAAGCGCTTCCACTTCCGACACATACTTCTTATCCTTTTTGAACCCGCGGAACACAAAATAGTAAATAATTCCCAGTATGGTACAGACCAGGATATGGTCCCAGAAAAAGATTTTGGAAAGAACCCCTGTCTCGATAAAGCCTTCGCCCTCCGCAATTGCAATCTGTCCCGCCAGGTTGCCGCCAAGCGGGGTCATCCTGCCTGCAAGACCGCCGAACATGGTCAGGATCATGGAACATTCCACATTGGCACCGATGTATCCCGCGATTTCAATGGTAATCAGCGGCACCACGGTCAGGGCCAGGATGGTGGTTGGTCCTAAAAGTGCAAACAGCATGGTAAACACAAAACATATCAGCGGCCAGACCTCTGCCTTAACAGGCAGTTTCGTAATCAGCTTTTTGGCAAACAGGGCCAGTGTCCCGGACTGTGTCATACACTGCCCGAAGAAATAAATACCAATCAGGGTCCAGAAAACGTTCAGATTGATACCGCCATACATGACGGAATCCTTGATTCCGCCGAACCGTGCCAGGACAATGGCCACTGCAAGCGCTAAAAGACCTACATTCAGCCTGGTTATATAGGCAACGATTATTACCAGAACTAATACAATTAATGAAATTGCTGAAAAGTCCATATTGTAACCCCCTAATCATCATCAACTTGTGTCAATATAAATTCATCACCGGTTTATCGTTTCGGAATGCCTGGCAGGCCCGGATACTTTTCGGCAACCTTCTGTACTTCCGGATCTTCCAGACAGCAGAGCCATCCATTGTCATATACAAGGGTATCACCTACCGTCAGTGTTGCATGGCGGATGTCTCCGGTAATATGTGTGTAATAGCCATAATTTTCATTTGCCCCGGCAGAGCCGATATGTACATGGAGGTTCGATGTATGTGAGTGCTCAATCAGCCTTCTGTGAAGCGGATTGGGGCATTCATTCTCAGTAACCGCCGCATTGGGATGGACGCCGAAATGGAATGTATCGAACTTCCAGATGCCATCGCCCACCTTTCCTTCCATGTCCTTTAAGAATCTCTGGAGCGCGTCTGCCTCGGAACCGCCGGAAATCTTTACGATGCGGCCGTCCTTGATATCCAGGCGGATTAAGTCCTCCCACTGCGGCCTGATCCCGATGTAGCGGGACCACCAGCTGAGCATGCGGTCGAAGTAATAAACGCCGTTGATATCCTGGCAGTTCACAGGCGGATGTACCCATTCCGGCCAGAACGACACATGCCGGACCTGTTTGCGGTAGGAGTCATAAGGCAGCCCCGGGATACCGGGACGCTTCACCGGATCAAGTGTATAGCCTTCCAGATGGGTGCCGTTTGGATCGGTCAGCACAAACCTGGACATATGGTTCATGAACGGCTTTGAGCTGATATGGCGGATGGCCGTGACCAGTTCATAAGGCGTCTGTGCCCATCTGCTCATCAGCAGGGGTGCTGTGGTTGGGAATATGCGCACCATCCATGTCTGGGCATCCTCAAAATGTCTGCGGAAATTCCCAAGCTCTGTGGTAGTGATGTCAAATGAAGTACAGAGCACAAGGTCTGCTTCCTCAACAACTCCTCTTAAAATCGGGGGATAGCGCCAGTGATGCGGTTCCTGTGGATCGTCCAGCCAAAGGATGGAACAATGGGCGCCCCGCGACTGTACCACGGATGACATCCATGAAACGGCTTCCTCATCCACCAGATTATCACCGCCGTACAGCCCGTCTTTATGGGCTACAATTACAACCTCCATTCCAGGTTTGACCTCAGCAACGTTGTCTACAAGATCAATCAGCGAATTCATCGCTGCCTGTGGGATACCTACCTGTATTGACATTCAATTTCTCCTTTCATTTGCCTTTTCATGCATTTCCGGATATGCATAAAAATTGTTTGGTTTATTCCATGCTTAAGCAGAATACCTAAAATTGTTAAACTTTTTCTTCTCTTCTTGTATAAGAATACCATATGAGATGTCAACTATGGAATAAAAGATTATTTATCTTAACTTTAATAAAATTAAAGATGCCGGATTTCTCGGCTAGATTTCCCAACTGGATTTCCCACGGCCGGATTGACAAAACAGATGGCCGGTGCTATGCTAAGTAACAGCAGGGAGCTTGTGATGCAGGCTGAGAGGAAGTAATCGAACTTCGACCTATCGTACCTGATTTGGGTAATGCCAACGTAGGGAAATATGAAGCGCTTCATTGTGTATATCAAGGTTCATATCCCGCGGGGGTATGGACTTTTTTTAATTCATATGGAGGGAAATGGATATGAAGATGAACATTAAGAAACTGGCTGTAAGCGCAATGCTGGTGGCGGTGGCGGTGTCGCTGTCCGGCTTTTCCATCCCCATCGGGGCGTCCAGGTGCTTTCCCATGCAGCACCTGGCCAATGTGGTGGCCGGCGTGTTCCTGGGGCCATGGTACGGGGTGGCAATGGCTTTTTGCACCTCCCTTATCCGCAACCTGATGGGAACCGGAAGCCTTCTGGCATTCCCTGGAAGCATGATAGGGGCGCTGGTGTGCGGGATGCTGTACCGTCATACGGGTAAGCTGGCCCTGGCGTATGGGGGCGAGGTTTTCGGCACGGGAATCCTGGGCGGTATCCTGTGCTATCCGGTTGCCACCCTGGTGATGGGCAAGGAGGCTGCCATCTTTGCCTACGTGATGCCGTTCCTTATGAGTACGCTGTGCGGAACCGTGATTGCCGCGTTCTTCATCGGCGTGCTGTGTAAGTCAGGGGCGTTTAAGTATATGAAGCATATGCTGGATGCCGATGTGCAGCCGTCCGTGGCAGTGAAGGAACAGGGGAGGTAGGGCTGCAGGTACAGCCCGGAAGGAACTGACAGATGAGACAGATAGAATGGATAAAAAAAATAAGGGATACCTCACCCCGTGTCCACTGCATCACCAATTATGTGACGGCTGGGGACGTGGCCAATATGGTGCTGGCCATTGGCGGTTCCCCCATCATGGCCCAGGGGATTAAGGAGGTGGAGGACGTCACGTCCATCTGCCAAAGCCTTGTGCTGAACATGGGAACCCTTGAGGAGGAACGGGTTGAGGCCATGATCCTGGCCGGGAAAAAGGCGGCTGGCCTTGGACATCCGGTTATCCTTGACCCGGTGGGAGTGACTGCGTCAGCCTTTCGGAGGGTGTCGGCCCTTAGGATCCTTAAGGCCGTCAGGCCATCGGTGATACGGGGAAATGTTTCTGAAATCCATATGCTGGAACAGGCGCTTATGGGGATGGAGACAGGGAACCTGTGCGGGGTGGATTCCGTGCCAGGCGATTGGACGGACCAGCCCGAAAAAGCCGCCGTATCCCTTGGAAACCGTACGGGCGCTGTTGTGGTGATGACAGGGACAACGGATGTTGTGGCCGGACATGGCAGGGTCATGAAGATAAGGAACGGGCATCCCTTTATGGGGCGCATTACGGGCAGCGGGTGTATGCTGGATGGGATTATCGGAGCTTTCTGCGCAGTGGGCGCGCCTGTGACGGAAGCCGATGCCATGACGGAAGCCGCCGCCATGGCAGTATGCGCCCATGGCCTGTGCGGGGAGCTGGCTGCCGGAAAGGCCGTCAGGACAGGAGGCGGAACAGGCAGCTTTAGGATGTACCTGACGGACTATATGAGCATTCTGGATGACGGGATGCTGGAAAGAGGGAAAAAAATTGAGATTTCATAGGAATCAGCTTTTAATCTATGCGGTGACGGACAGGGCGTGGACAAAGGGCAGGAGTCTGTCTGCGCAGGTGGAGGAAACCCTGAAAGGAGGCGCCACCATGGTCCAGTTCAGGGAAAAGAACCTGGGACAGGGAAATTATGACCGGATGCTGGCCGAGGCATTGGAACTCAGGAAATTGACAGAGCGTTACCAGGTCCCGCTGATTATCGATGATGACATAGAGCTGGCCCTGGCCTGCGGCGCGGACGGGCTTCATGTGGGGCAGGATGATATGGATGCGGGCCTGGCCAGGAAGCTGCTGGGGCCTGACCGGATACTGGGGGTGACGGCCAAGACCGTGGAGCAGGCAAAAAGGGCCTGTGTCCAGGGCGCGGATTATCTGGGCAGCGGTGCTGTTTTCGGCACCACCACCAAAGCCGATGCCAGGCCCATGACCATGGAGACCCTGCGGTCCATATGTGATTGTTCGGACGTGCCCGTGGTTGCAATCGGAGGCATCAACCTGGGGAATATCGGGCTTCTGGAAGGCAGCCACGTGGCCGGGGCAGCCATTGTTTCCGGCATTTTCGCGGCACAGGACATATGCCTGGCTACTGCCCGGCTAAAAGAAGCCATGATAAAAATCCGTGATAAAAATTCAAGTTATTTCCAAAAAACAGTTGACATTTAAATATCATGTGATTATAATAAGCTCAACATTCAACAAAACATAAGAAACTGTTGAGCAGGAGTAAGTAAGATTGTAATGCCAGGCACAGAGAGCTTCCGGCCGGTGTAAGGGAGCGTTGGATTAGAGTCTGAATGGACCTGCGAGGGCAGCTGGAAACCAGCAGTGTTAAGCTGATGGGAGTATGGGCTGACGGGTATCCCACCGTTACCAGGGAGGACGCATGATGGTGCGTTACAGAGCGGGCGTATTATAATTCTTGTTCGATGACACAGCATCAGGTTATTTTTGACTTGATGCTTTTTTATATCCATGGGGTGGACTCCATGGAACAGGAATACGCCAACCAGGGTGGTACCGCAGAAGTTTTCAGAAGCTTTTGTCCCTGCTGACATTTGGTCAGCTTAGGGATGGAGGCTTCTTTTTTTGCAGATGATCAACATCCGGACCGCCCGGAGTATGTAAGCCGGATGACACTGGCCCTGCAGCCGCACCCACAACCAGAAAGGAGACATTCCCATATGATTATCCCAACCTGTGAAGAAATACTGAATCTTTCCCCCAAATACGATATCATCCCCATCTGCCGCGAGGTGTACGCGGATATCGTCACCCCCATCACGTTGCTTCGCCGCATTGCTGGCAGAAGCAGCCGCTTCTATCTTCTGGAGAGCATTGAGGGCGGGGAAAAATGGGCGCGCTACTCCTTCCTGGGGTATGACCCTGTCATGCGGGTGACCTGCAAAAACAGCCTGGTAACCATTGAAAGCAGCATGGAAGAGATACCGTCCCAGACTATCCCCACCAGCCAGCCCCTTCAGGTCATAAGGGAAATCCTGAACCGTTACCAGTCCCCGAGGCTTGACGGGGAACCTCCTTTCACAGGCGGGTTCGTGGGGTATTTTGCATATGCCATGATTGGATATGCAGAACCCACCCTCCATATCTCCAGGGGGGAAGCCAATGATTACGACCTGATGCTGTTTGACAAGGTGATTGCCTACGACCACCTGAAGCAGAAAATCGGGATTGTGGTTAACATGAGGACCGGAAGGAACATTGAGGAAAATCCGGGCGCCAAGGGGCTTGTGGCCTTTAATCCTCCTTCCCCGGATTCCCGCCCAAAGGAAACCCAGTACCTGGAATACCTGATGAAGGAGTATGGAAGGGCGTGCGGGGAGATTGAGGCCATCGCATCCCTGATCAATGAGACGGCCCCGCTGAAAAAGCTTACATCCGTATCCAAACCCGTTTTTACCTGCAATGTATCCAGGGAAGCCTATTGTGATACAGTGGAGAAAACAAAGGAATACATCCTGGACGGCGACATTTTCCAGGCAGTCATCTCCAGACAGTTCTCCAGTCCCTACAGCGGCAGCCTGTTAAACGCCTACCGGGTCCTGCGCACCACCAACCCGTCGCCCTACATGGTGTACATGAACATAGATGACGATGAAATCATAAGCACGTCCCCGGAAACGCTGATCCGCCTGAAGGACGGCCGTCTGACCACGTTCCCGGTGGCCGGCTCAAGGCCCAGGGGAGCCACGGATGAGGAGGACAGGAGACTGGAAAAGGAGCTGCTGGCAGATGAAAAGGAACTGTCGGAACATAACATGCTGGTGGACCTGGGGCGGAACGATATCGGACGGATTGCATCCTTTGACTCCGTGGAAGTGACCGAGTACAAGATGATACACCGCTACTCGAAAATCATGCACATCTGCTCCCAGGTGGAGGGAGATATAAGACCTGGATACGACGGCTGTTCCGCCATTGAGGCGCTGCTGCCAGCCGGAACCCTGTCAGGAGCGCCCAAGATCAGGGCCTGCGAGATCATCGAGGAACTGGAGCAGGTCCCCAGGGGAATATACGGAGGAGCGCTTGGCTATCTGGATTTTACTGGAAATATGGATACATGCATCGCCATCCGCATGGCGGTCAAACAGAACGGGACAGTCACGGTCCAGTCCGGAGGAGGAATCGTGGCGGACAGCGTACCTGAATTGGAATATGAGGAATCCGCAAATAAGGCAATGGCCGTGATAAACGCCATCAAGAACGCAGGGGAGGTAGATGATAAATGATACTTCTGATTGATAATTACGACAGCTTTTCCTACAACCTGGTGCAGATGATTGGAAGCATCGACCCGGACATCCGGGTGGTCAGGAACGACAGGATTACCATAGATGACATTAAGGGAATGTCCCCCAGCCATCTGGTCCTGTCCCCGGGACCGGGGTATCCCAAGGATGCAGGCATCCTGGAACAGGCGGTGAGGGAACTGAAGGGCAGGATGCCTATCCTGGGCGTATGCCTTGGACATCAGGGAATCTGTGAAGCATTCGGAGGGACCATCTCACACGCAAGGAAGCTGATGCACGGAAAGCAGAGCAGCATTGAGGTGAACAACCAGTCACCACTGTTTAAGGGGCTGGCGCCCAGGATACAGGCCGCCAGATACCACTCCCTGGCGGCTGAGGAAGGAAACCTGCCCGGGGAGCTTGAAATCATTGCAAAGGATTCGGAGGAAGGGGAAGTGATGGCCGTGCAGCACAGGGAATATCCGGTTTACGGACTTCAGTTCCATCCGGAATCCATCCTGACGCCGGATGGGAAACAGATACTGGGGAATTTCCTTTCACTTGCTTGTACGGCGTGATTTCCAGCATGATATTACAGCTTGTTTTTCCAGCGTGAATATGCAGCTATACAGTGGGCATATGTGACCTATCAACCGCAGTTTTATTTGAAAAGGAGAATGATTATGATTCAGAAGGCAATCCATCAGTTAGTAGAAAGGGCAGACCTGGATTTTGATATGACAAAGGCAGTAATGGATGAGATTATGAGCGGGGAGGCAACCCAGGCGCAGATATCTTCCTTCCTGACAGCGCTCAGGATGAAGGGGGAGACCATTGATGAGATTACGGCCTGCGCAACGGTCATGAGGGATAAGGCGGTGAAGCTGGCCCCGCCGTTCCCGGTCATGGATATTGTGGGCACGGGAGGGGATGAAGTGGGAACCTTCAACATTTCCACCACAAGCGCATTCGTGGCGGCGGCCGGAGGCATCCATGTGGCAAAGCACGGAAACCGCAGCGTATCCAGTAAGAGCGGGGCCGCGGATGTGCTGGAGTGCCTGGGCGCCCAGCTTGCCCTGACAGCGGACCAGGCGGAGGCGGTGCTGGAACAGACAGGGATGTGTTTCCTGTTTGCCCCGGCCTACCACTCCTCCATGAAATACGCTGCGCCGGTGAGGAAGGAAATAGGAATCAGAAGCATTTTCAATATATTAGGTCCCTTATCCAATCCGGCGGGGGCGTCCATGCAGCTTCTGGGCGTCTACAGCAGGGAACTGGTGGAGCCTCTGGCCCAGGTGCTGGCTAACCTGGGAGTGATACGGGGCATGGTGGTATGCGGCGGCGATGGCCTGGACGAGGCAACCTTAACAGGACCCACCCATGTGTGTGAGATACGGTTCGGACAGCTGTCCTCCTATGACATCACGCCGGAGGAACTGGGCCTTACATCCTGTAAGCTGGAGGAACTTATCGGAGGCACGCCCCAGGAAAATGCAGCTATCACAAAGGATATCCTCTCCGGCAGGCTGACCGGGCCAAAGCGGGACGTGGTGGTGCTCAACGCAGCCATCAGCCTGTATCTTGGCATTGACGGCTGCACGGTTAAGGACTGTGTAAAGAAGGCCCAGGACATCATTGATTCAGGAGCAGCCATTGGGAAGATGGAGGAGTTCATCAAGGCTGCCAGCCAGGCGGCGGGAAACGGGATGGACGGAGCAGGAAAGAAGGAGAAGGCGTCATGATACTGGACACGATTGCAGCGGCCGCCCGCAGGCGGGTGGAGAAGAGGAAGCAGATAAAACCGCTGGCGCTGGTAATGGAGCAGGCATTGGCCTGTGCTGAAGGCCTTAAGAACAAAGGGGTCGGAAATGGGGAAACCAAAAGCCGTACGGCCTTTGAACAGGCGCTGTCCGGCCCGGGGATATCATTTATCTGCGAGGTAAAAAAGGCTTCCCCGTCAAAGGGGCTGATTGCACCGGATTTTCCTTATGTGGATATTGCGAAAGACTATGAGGATGCTGGCGCAGACGCCATTTCCGTGCTCACCGAACCGGAATTTTTCCTGGGAAATGACAGGTATCTGGAGGAAATACACCAGGCGGTACGGCTTCCTCTCCTGAGAAAGGATTTTACGGTTGACCCCTACCAGATATACGAGGCCAGGCTGCTGGGGGCATCGGCAGTGCTTCTTATCTGTTCCCTTCTGGGCAAAGAACAACTGACGCAGTATCTGCGTATCAGCAGGGAACTGGGGCTTTCCGCCCTTGTGGAAGCCCACTCAGAGGAGGAGGTTTCCATGGCGGCGGATGCCGGGGCCGGTATGATTGGGATTAACAACAGGAACCTAAAGACATTTGAGGTGGACTTTTCCAATGCGTTAAGGCTCAGGAGACTGGTGGGGCCTGACACCATATTCGTGGCTGAGAGCGGCATCAGGACGGCGCAGGATATAGAGGCGCTGGCAGAGGCAAAGGTGGATGCGGTTTTGATTGGCGAGACGCTGATGAGGGCGCAGGATAGGAAAATGGCTTTGGCGGAGTTGAAAAGCGGATGTAGTTAAAACACGGAAATACATAAAACGCGGAGACGGTTAAACCGGGAAAAGTAAGTAAATAAAGGAGTCATCAGATGAAACCATGTAAAATCAAAATCTGCGGCCTCAGCCGTTTCAGCGATATCATGGCGGTTAATGAGGCGGGGCCGGATTATATTGGCTTTGTATTTGCAAAGAGCAGCCGCCAGGTATCGGCGGATAAGGCAAGACAGCTTAAGAGCGAGCTGGACAGACGGATTCAGGCTGTAGGGGTATTTGTCAATGCGCCGCCGGAGGAAATCCTTTCCCTGACAGGGAGGGGAAAGGACCGGGAGCCTGTGATTGACATGATCCAGCTTCACGGTGATGAGGACGAGGATTATATCAGGAAATTAAGGAACCATACAGACCTGCCGATTATAAAGGCCATAAGGGTCAGGGATAGGGAGCAGATCTTGAGGGCACAGGAACTTCCCTGTGAATATCTGCTTCTGGATACATGCACCGCCAACGCATACGGAGGAGCGGGCATCCGGTTTGACTGGAACATGATTCCTGAACTTACAAAGCCGTTTTTCCTGGCGGGAGGCATCAACAGGGATAATCTGGTCCAGGCCGCATCCTTTGAACCTTACTGCATCGATGTGAGCAGCGGGGCCGAGACAGAGGGGCGTAAGGACCGGATGAGGATTGCGGAGCTGGTGGCCATGGTAAGGACCATCAATGAATATAATGAATGCAAAGGAGCTTAATACAATGTCAAATGGAAGATTCGGAATCCACGGCGGCCAGTTTATACCGGAAACACTGATGAGTGCCGTGGCTGAGCTGGAAGCAGCGTATGAACATTATAAAAAGGACCCTCAGTTCGTGGCTGAGCTTAAATATCTGCTGGAGGAATACACGGGCAGGCCGTCGCGCCTGTACTATGCAGAGAAGATGACAAAGGACCTGGGCGGGGCCAAAATCTACCTGAAACGGGAGGATTTAAACCACACAGGTTCCCATAAGATAAACAACGCCCTGGGCCAGGTGCTGCTGGCCAAAAAGATGGGTAAGACCAGGGTCATCGCAGAAACCGGTGCAGGACAGCACGGTGTGGCCACTGCCACGGCGGCAGCCCTTCTGGGACTGGAATGTGAGGTGTTCATGGGCAAGGAGGACACGGACCGCCAGGCGTTAAACGTATACCGCATGGAACTTCTGGGTGCAAAGGTACATCCGGTGACCAGCGGCACCCAGACATTAAAGGACGCTGTCAATGAAACCCTGCGGGAGTGGACCAACCGGATATCCGATACCCACTATGTCATCGGTTCGGTCATGGGGCCTCATCCATTTCCCATGATGGTGCGGGATTTCCAGAGTGTGATTGGCAGGGAAATCAAGGCGCAGCTCATGGAAAAGGAAGGTAAGCTTCCGGACATGGTGATTGCATGTGTGGGCGGCGGCAGCAATGCAATGGGGGCTTTTTATGAATTTATCGGTGATGAGGGAGTAAAGCTGGTGGGCTGCGAGGCAGCCGGGCTGGGTGTGCAAACGGAGAAGACCGCGGCCACCATTGCAACCGGGAAGCTGGGCATTTTCCATGGTATGAAGTCCTATTTCTGCCAGGATGAGTATGGGCAGATTGCGCCGGTTTACTCCATATCCGCCGGGTTGGACTATCCGGGAATCGGGCCTGAGCATGCGGCGCTCCATGATAAAGGGAGGGCTGAGTACGTCCCCGTGACTGATGATGAGGCAGTGGATTCGTTTGAGTATCTTTCGCGGATGGAGGGCATCATCCCGGCTGTGGAAAGCGCACACGCGGTGGCATACGCCAGGAAGGTGGCGGGAGACATGGATAAGGACCAGGTTATTGTGATAAATCTTTCCGGCAGGGGGGATAAGGATGTTGCGGCAATTGCAAGATACAGGGGGGTGGAACTCTATGAATAGGATACAGGAAGTATTTGAGAATAAGAAGGCATTCATACCATTTATAACAGCAGGTGACCCGGACCTGGGAGTGACTGAGGAACTGGTTCCGGCCATGGCTGAGGCAGGGGCGGACCTGATTGAGCTTGGCATCCCGTTTTCTGACCCGGTGGCAGAGGGAATTGTAATCCAGGAGGCAGACATGCGCGCCCTGGCTTCCGGCACCACCACGGATAAGATATTTGACAGCGTACGAAGGATACGGCAGAAGACGGACGTACCGCTGGCATTCATGACATATATCAACCCTGTATTTGCCTACGGTGTGGATAAGTTCATGAAAAATGCCGCGGATTGTGGAATCGATGCCCTGATTGTGCCGGATATGCCCTTTGAGGAGCGGGAGGAGCTGCTTCCTGCCTGCAAAAAATACGGCATGGTATTGATATACCTGGTAGCCCCCACCTCTAAGGAACGGGCCCAGGCCATTGCCAGGGAATCAGACGGGTTCGTGTACTGCGTATCCTCCCTGGGCGTTACCGGTGTCCGCAGCCAGATTACTACTAATATAAAGGAAATGGTGGATACGGTAAAACAGGTAAGGCAGGTGCCCTGCGCAGTAGGCTTTGGAATCTCAACGCCGGAGCAGGCCAAAGAGATGGCGGCCCAGTCAGACGGGGTGATTGTGGGAAGCGCCATTGTGAAGATGGTTGCCCAATATGGCCGCGGATGTGTGGAGCCTGTGTGTAACTATGTACGGCAGATGAAGGCAGCGGTGGGGTGATGGCCCGGTAGGTGATACGGAAGGTGAAACGGTGGATGAAGAGGCAGATAATTCACTGGAGAATCCGTTCATTCCATGATTGAAAGACATAGGTTCCCATGATAAAATAAAGTTTAGGAAGGCATCCGCTTTTTTGTGGATGCTTTCTTTATATATATATATATGGATAATCAAAAATTTTAATTTATATGTCTCATAAAAATGAACCAAATTCCCCGCAGCATCCTCTATATAACAGGTGCACCGATAAAATATAGAAACAGACCATACTAACTAATATATGATGGAAGGAGGAGATGCATATGGGGCAGACGCACACAGGGCAGATGCACACAGGGCAGACGCACACGGAGCAGACGCACACGGAACAGTCAGTGACATATCTTGTGGGCAGGATGTCGGAAGGCGACAGCCAGGCATTTGACCAGCTAATGGGACATTACTATCCCAAAGTGCTTCGCATGGCATATCTCATATCCGGAAATCATGCAGACAGCGAGGATATTGTGCAGGAAACCTTTGTGCTGTGCTGGATGAACCGAAAGAAGATAAAGGAACCGGAACATTTTTCCAGCTGGCTCTATAAGACACTCACCAGGGAAGCATGGCGTATATGCAGGAAGAGCCGGAGGGAACAACCGGTGGAGGAGGTATATGGGGAGGAGGAGCCCCAGGTATCCTCGGTCCTGGATGAAGTGCTGGCCCATTCCAGGGATGATGAACTGTACCGGGCCATAGGCAGCCTTCCGGTCAAGCAGAGGACGGTGGTGGTATTCTATTATTTTAACCAGATGTCAACAAAGGAAATTGCAGGTATCATGGGCTGTATGGAAGGAACTGTCAAGTCAAGGCTGTACACAGCCAGGATTAATTTAAAGAGAGAGCTGACCAGGCGGCAGGATACAGAAAAGGAGGTAGCCTTATGAACAGACAGCAGGGAAAAGGGAACATGGCGGGATTCGATGAACAGATAAGCCATGCCTTATATAAGCAGGCTGGATCTTTACAGGTAACTTCCGCAGATGAAGAGAGGATGCGGTGCTCTGTTCACCGGAAAATAGAGGAGGAATCAAGAATGAGGAAATGGAGTCCAAGAAAAATAATGGTAGTGGCAGCAGCGGTATGTGTAATTGGAAGTATGACAGCAGTGGCGGCAGGTAAGGTTACGCAGAGTAGTTCCCATAGCTCCCATGCAGATGATTTCACATATGATAAGCTGGGTGAGATGGAGACAAAGCTGGGCTTTGTCACAAAGGCGCCGGAGACATTTGCCAATGGTTTTCAGTTCAGTACAGGCGTCCCGGCAGATGTGAGCCAGATGGATGATGAGGGGAATGTGGTGCAGCAGGGCCAGGAGCTTAACCTGACATATAAAAAGTCCGGTATGCCCGACCTATTCATCAGTGCAGGCAATATGGATTCATATGGAGAGGATTCGGGACAGGGACAGTCCTTTGACCACAATGGTATAACAATCCGGTACAGCGCCGACCAATACCGCTTTGTACCTCCGAACTACCAGGTATCTGAGGAGGAACAGGCCAGGATGGATGCAGGGGAGCTTTATATCTCCTATGGCTCGGATCAGGTAGAGGATCAGGTGGTGAAGAGTGTGGACTGGACGGATGGCGGGACACATTATAATATGCTTACATTTGACGGCTCCCTGACTGCGGAAGAGATGGTGCAGATGGCGGGAGAGGTAATCGACAATAAATAGCGGGATGCATTAATATATAAAAGTAACGGAAAGTAATGGTATAAAGTAATAACAGAAAGCCGGGGAGATTCTTATGTATCATGGATCCTCCCGGCTTATCTGTATCTATTACCTGCATGCCTCCACAAAACTCTTAAATATATTGGCAGCAGCCTGGTCCTTGGGCCACATGTGTTCCGGATGCCACTGCACACCCAGCAGATAAGGATAATCCGGCATTTCCACGGCCTCTATGACTGTATCCGGCGCCAGGCCGCTGACAATAAGGCCTGGAGCCGGTTCCTGCACCGCCTGATGATGGAAGCTGTTGACTGCGATTTCCGTCCTGCCGCCGCATATCCTTGCAAGCAGGGTATCCTTTACAACATGCACATGATGGGATGGGACCGGATATGCAAAGGGCTGCTTATGGGCAATGGGAAAACTGCGTTCGGTCTGGCTGGGGATATCCTGATAGATATTTCCCCCAAGCCCCACATTGATGATCTGGGCGCCCCGGCAGATGCCAAGGATGGGTTTCTTCTCAGCCATGACAGCTTTTAAAAGCGCCAGTTCCATGGTATCCCTGGGAATGGACGCGTTGCCGCAGTTTGCCTGGGTTTCCTCACCAAAGAGGAAGGGATGGGGATCCGGTCCGCCGGAGAAGAGAAATCCGTCAAACATCTGTACAAGCATTTCCAGATCTTCATTCCCTGCCTCTAACGGGAGGACCACAGGAATACCCCCGGCAGCCAGAACAGCCCTCAGATAGGTGGGGCGCAGGCTGATATCATCATTTTCAGTATTATGGGATGGGGTAATTCCAATTACTGGTTTTTTCATCATCATTGAATTCCTCCGGATAACTTATGTATTCCACATTAATAGATTTTATGCGGTGTGCCGCCTTTGGGTGTTTCCGTAAACTGAAAAAGAGCCCCTTCCCTCAGGAAGAAGCTCTTATGTAACTCAATTAGCCTTCAATAGCTCCGGTTGGGCAGGTAGCTGCACAGGTTCCGCAGTCGATGCAGGTATCAGCGTCGATAACGTACTTTCCATCTCCCTCAGAAATAGCGCCTACTGGACATTCCCCAGCACAGCTGCCGCAGCTTACACAAGAGTCGTTAATTACATATGCCATGATTAAGTACCTCCTTAGATTTGTCTACATTGTTATTTTATTTTATACTATAAAGTACAATTATTCAAGAGGAAAATGCTGCCTCTGTGTGTTAATATTGTATAAATTCAAGAGCAATCAGCCTAAACGCCTCCTGTCTGGGACAACCTGGCTTCCCGCATTCCCCTCAGGATGACCTTCCGGCATTCCACTGCCCTGCCGGCCTCCATGGGTGCCACATCCTCAAGGGCGTAGGGAAGTCCAAGCTCGTGATATTTGGCCTTGCCCATGTCGTGGTAGGGAAGTACATCCAGGGCCTTTATATTCTTAAGGGTTCCCAGATACCTGCCAAGACGGTACAGATATGTTTCATTGTCCGTAATGCCCGGCACCGCCACATGGCGGATCCATACAGGTATTTTCTTCTGCTCCAGGTATCTGGCAAATGCCAGTATATTGTCCTGGGGCTGTGCGCACAGCTTTATATGTTCCTCCGGGTCAATATGTTTGATATCAAGCATCACCAGGTCGGTGACAGCCATGATCCGGTCAAACATGGCCATGACTCCTTCCGATGAAGGGTTGAATGTGATGCCCGAGGTATCCAGACAGGTATGGATATTCCTGGCCCTGGCCGCCTCGAAAAGTTCGGTGACAAAGCGGATCTGCATCAATGGCTCGCCGCCGCTGACCGTGATACCGCCCTTTTTATAAAACGGGCGGGCCTGTTCAAACTGCGCCAGGATTTCTTCCACGGTCATAGGGGTCCCCCCTTTGGGGTCCCATGTATCGGGATTGTGGCAGTAAAGGCATCTCATGGGACAGCCGCTTAAGAAAATGACCATGCGGATGCCAGGTCCGTCAACCGTGCCGAAGCTTTCAACCGAATGTACACGTCCAATCATGTGCAGCCCTCCTTTTTCCTCTTTACTTTACCACAATCCCCCTGGTTATGACAGTTATGATTTTAGATGGCTCCGTGGAAGGTCCTGGAAATGACCTCATCCTGCTGCTGTTTTGTCAGCTTATTGAAGTTTACGGCATAGCCCGATACCCGGACTGTTAACTGAGGATATTTTTCAGGATGTGCCTGGGCGTCCAGGAGTGTTTCCTTGCTGAATACATTTACATTAAGATGATGGCCGCCTTCCTGGGCATAGCCGTCCAACAGTGCCACCAGGTTATCAATCTGGGATTCGCTTGCTTTTACCATAATGTTGTCCTCGCTTTCTTGATGTCATTTGAATGGTTAAACGGTTATTGGTTCATGATTCCTCAATATCTGCTTCGGTGTCCAGGCCCTCGAACAGGTTGCCTCCCACTTCGCAGCCGCCGCAGCCGGACAGTTCCACTTCCAGGTCACCCATGAATACCTGGTCATCCTTACCAAGGGCGCCCGGTATGATGGAGAAGGTGTTGGAGATACCGTCCTGGGCATCCCTGAACGGAAGCTTGGCAACCGAGGCAAGGGATGCGATTGCACCGTGGCTGTCCCTGTGATGCATTGGGTTTGCGCCGGGGGCAAATGGCTGCCCGCCCTTGCGTCCATCCGGTGTGGAACCGGTATTCTGGCCATACACCACGTTGGAGGTAATGGTAAGGATGGAGGTGGTGGGGATTCCGCCGCGGTAGGTGTGGTTGCCCTTTATGAAGCTCATGAAGGTGTGCACCAGGTCGGCTGCCAGCTGGTCCACGCGGTCGTCATTATTTCCATATTTAGGGAAATCCCCCTCGACGATATAATCTGTCACAATGCCCTTATCGTTGCGCACGGTCTTAACCTTTGCGTATTTGATGGCGGACAGGGAGTCCGCCACCACGGAAAGCCCTGCAATACCGGTTGCAAACCATCGGGTCACCTTTTTGTCATGAAGGGCCATCTGAAGTCTTTCATAGCTGTATTTGTCGTGGTTGTAGTGGATGATGTTAAGGGCGTTGACATATACCTTGGCAAGCCATTTCATCATGTCCTTATATTTGTCCATGACCTCGTCGTAATCCAGGTACTCAGAAGTGATGGGACGGTATTTTGGTCCTACCTGCTTGCCGGAAATCTCGTCCACGCCTCCATTGATGGCGTATAACAGGCACTTTGCCAGGTTGGCCCTTGCGCCGAAGAACTGCATTTCCTTGCCCAGCCTCATGCTGGATACGCAGCAGGCAATGGCGTAGTCGTCCCCGTGGGTTACCCGCATCAGGTCATCGTTCTCATACTGGATGGAGGAGGACTCAATGGAGGTCTTTGCACAGAACCGCTTGAAGTTCTCCGGCAGCCTTGGGGACCAGAGCACGGTCAGGTTCGGCTCAGGCGCAGTTCCCAGGTTCTTAAGGGTGTGGAGGTAACGGTAGGACATCTTGGTAACCATATGGCGCCCGTCAATGCCGATTCCGCCGATGGACTCCGTAACCCATGTGGGGTCGCCGGAGAACAGGTCATTATATTCAGGTGTCCTTGCAAACTTCACAAGGCGCAGCTTCATGATGAAGTGGTCCACGAATTCCTGAATCTGGGATTCGGTGTATCTGCCCTCGCGCAAGTCACGCTCCGCGTAAATGTCAATAAAGGTGGAGGTACGGCCGAGGGACATGGCTGCGCCGTTCTGCTCCTTAACAGCCGCCAGGTATCCGAAATAGGTCCACTGGATTGCTTCCTTAACGTCTGCCGCTGGCCTTGAAATATCAAATCCGTAAATCTTTCCAAGTGTCTTCAGATCCTCCAGCGCGCGGATCTGCTCGGACAGCTCTTCCCGCTCCCTGATGACATCGGAGTACATGATGGTGCGTGTGGAATCCTTTTCTTCCTTCTTCTCCTGAATCAGCGCATCCACGCCATAAAGGGCAATACGGCGGTAGTCGCCGATGATGCGGCCGCGGCCATAGGCGTCGGGAAGGCCTGTAATGATATGGCTGGAACGGCATGCGCGCATTTCATCCGTATATGCGTCAAACACACCTGCATTGTGTGTCTTCCTATGTTTTGTGAAAAATTCTACAATCTCAGGGTCAACCTCATAGCCGTTGTCCTGGCATGCCTTCACCGCCATGCGGATGCCGCCGTAAGGCTGAAGGGAACGCTTAAATGGCTTATCGGTCTGGAAGCCCACAATGGTTTCCTTTTCCTTATTTAAATATCCCGGCCCATGGGAAGTGATGGTGGAAATGATTTTCGTATCCATATCCAGGACGCCGCCGGCTTCCAGTTCCTTCTTTGTAAGCTCCATGACCTGGTCCCAAAGCTCCGTGGTATTCTGAGTAGGCCCTTCCAGGAATCCGTCATCGCCGTCATAGGGGGTATAGTTTTTCTGTATGAAATCGCGGACATTGATTTCCCGCTGCCATACACCGCCGTTAAAAGTGTTCCATTCTGTTCTCATAGACTTTTCCTCCTGTGGAATGCGTGTGCTGATAGTATCATAATAGAATTATTATTAGCCATATGAATGACAGCCATACTGCTCAGAAATATTTACCGGTTCTTCTGGCACCCATAGTGTACTAAAAATAAATGGTTTATGCTGTTGCTTTTGCAACATTTATTATAAGATGTACATTGTATACACGTCAATAGGTTTTAATGATAATATTTTTTAACAATCCTTGATAATTCTGGTTAATATGAAAAAAATGTAAGTGGATCCAGGGCTTGTCAAAAACACGAAATCGTATTATGATGATAAAAGCGCAGGTATCCGTTTTTAAGGGAATACTAAAAGCAGAAATATAAGGAGGTACTATAGTCATGACAATTGATAAGAGCATGCTGATTGGCGAACTGATACAGATGGACGAGCTGGTTGCACCTATGCTGATGCGTGCAGGAATGCACTGCTTAGGCTGTCCTGCTTCCCAGGGTGAGTCCCTGGAAGAGGCCTGCATGGTTCACGGTATTGACTGTGATAAGCTGGTTGCAGGGATGAACGAAGTCCTGGCCAGCAGGTAAGGCTTTAGAGGCAGTAGCGGGTTAGGGAATGAAAGGGCGTCCGCCGTATCCATGGGATATGGCAGGCGCCTTTCTATATTGATGGGGGATGGCAGATGGCTTTCTGTTTTATTGGCATGAGGTATTTTAATGCTTAAATATAAGATAACTATGGGATGTGCAGAGAGCGGAAATGGGTGCTTAAATACGCCCAGGGCATTTTCCATAGGAGATATTGTCAATTATGTATTGACAAAACGTGCTCCCGAGAGTAATATATTAGTATACTAAGATATTAAAGCTGTATAGAATCATAGGATTACAGGATTATTTTAAACCCATGAAACAATTAAGGAGGACAAGGATTATGGATATGACATTGCGTTGGTTTGGTGAAGGTGTTGACTCAGTCTCCCTGGAGCAGATCCGCCAGATTCCAGGTGTGAAGGGCATCATCACCACACTGTATGACATCCCGGCAGGCGAGGCATGGCCCATGGAGCGTATTCTTCAGATGAAGGAGTACGTGGAGTCCAAAGGCCTGAAGGTAATGGGAATCGAGAGCGTGAACATCCACGACGCCATCAAGGTGGGCGCGCCTGAGAGGGAACAGTACATTGCCAACTACATTACAACGCTGGAGCGCCTGGGACAGGCAGATATCCATATTGTCTGCTATAACTTCATGCCTGTGTTCGACTGGACCCGTTCCGACCTTGCCAAGGTACGCCCGGACGGTTCCACGGTCCTGGCTTATGACCAGAAGGAGATTGACAAGATTAATCCTGAGAACATGTTTGAATCCATGGGTGAGAAGTCCAATGGTTTTGAACTTCCGGGATGGGAGCCTGAGCGTATGGCCAGGATTAAGGAATTATTTGAAATGTACAAGGATGTGGATGCTGACAGACTGTTTGACAACCTGGTATATTTCTTAAAGGCCATCCAGCCGGTATGTGAGAAATACGACATCCGCATGGCAATCCATCCGGACGATCCGGCATGGCCTGTATTCGGACTGGCAAGAATCATGACCGGCAAGGAGCAGCTGTTAAAGCTTATGAAGGCAGTGGACGCACCGTTTAACGGCGTTACCCTGTGCACCGGTTCCCTGGGAAGCAACCCGGAGAATGATATCCCCGACATCATCCGTTCCCTTAAAGGAAGGATTCCATTTGCCCATGTGCGCAACCTGCAGTATAATGCGCCAGGGGATTTCCAGGAAGCAGCCCATCTGTCAGAGGACGGAAGCATGGACATGTATGAAATCATGAAGGCGCTCCATGATATCGGATTTGACGGAATCATGCGTCCTGACCACGGCAGGGCTATCTGGGGCGAGGTGTCCATGCCGGGATACGGCCTTTATGACAGGGCACTTGGGGCATGCTACTTAAACGGGCTTTGGGAGGCCATTGAAAAGCAGGACCGGTAATTCCGCATCAGTTTAGAAACAGGAGACTGTACCCATGAAGATAGAAGAAAAGAAATCAGGCGAGACCGCAAGGGAATTTGCCTACCGCACCATCCGCGACAATATCATCTCCCTGGATTTGGAACCCGGGGCCCCCTTTAATGATATTGAGGTATCACAGCAGATTGGCATCAGCCGTACACCTGTGCGCGAGGCGGTCATCCAGCTCAGCGAGGAATCCCGCATCATCGAGATATTTCCCCAAAGGGGCATGCGTATTGCCCTGATTGATGTGGAGCTGGTGGAGGAGGCAAGGTTCCTGCGCCTGATTGTGGAAAAGGCAGCCGTGGAGCTGGTATGCGACATGGCGTGTGAGGACGACCTCAAGTGGCTGGACGAGAATATCCGGCTTCAGGAGTTCTATCGTCAAGGCGGTTCTCCTGAAAAACTGCTGGAACTGGACAATGAGATGCACAGAAAGCTTTTTTCCATATGCAGGAAGGAACTTACCTACAGCATGTGCCAGCGCCTGTCCATCCACTATGACCGGATACGGAGCCTTTCCGTGACCACGGTCAAGGACCATAAGATTATCGGGGAGCACCGGGAACTTCTGGATGCAATCCGGTTAAAGGATAAGAAGAGGGCAGTGGAAACCATGGACAGGCATCTGAATAACTGGATGCTGAATGAAAAGCTGTTCAGGGAGCAGTATCCGCAGTATTTTAAATGATGGTGTTTATGATGATATTATAGATAACTGAGAATCCCCAGTAGTTATGGATAATAAGGAAATCCCCCTGTGGCCGGATGTGGGCTGCGGGGGGATTTTTTGATATAGAGTTATGGTTGGGGTGTTTTATGATTGGATTGCTTTTTGGGTGAATCATAGGGGCTGGTTTGATTTTGTACGAAACTTAGCGGTTAAAGTTATCAGCCCGAATGGGCCAATTGTCCCAATCATCATATCTTAGCCAGATTCTGCAGTGCACTGCCTTCAATCATCACCTCATAATGTTCTTTAAAATAAGCCTCGCTGGCAGATTCATTAGGAAGCTTTGCCGCATATTCCGCCAGGATGTTGCACACCCTTGAAAAGTCAAGGTCCTCGCAGTCCAGGCGCTTGACAATCAGATAGTACTGGCGGGTATCCGGTTTTTTATAAAGGGTATTGACGCCGTTATAAATGCCGTCGACCGCGCGGGCGGCTTCACTGATCCGGTCCAGACTGTCGAAACGG
The DNA here is from genome assembly GCF_020709765.2 of Clostridium pacaense. Classification (NCBI taxonomy): domain Bacteria; kingdom Bacillati; phylum Bacillota; class Clostridia; order Eubacteriales; family Clostridiaceae; genus Clostridium; species Clostridium pacaense. Next base: position 62,422 of record NZ_JAJFEB020000010.1, on the reverse strand, counting down.
AATATCCGGGCACTGCTGACCGCATTTTTCTTCTTCTTGGCACTATCCGCGCCCTGGACCGCGGAGTCCGCGTTATTCTGCGCCTCCTCCACCGTATCCGGTTCCAGATAGTTGAGGGGATTCTCAGCGCCTTCCAGGAACTCGCTGGCCAGCTGGGACAGCAACGGGTTCTGGTTCTCCTCCGTAAATGGCGAGAACTTGGCAAAGCGTGTATCCAGCTCCTCCGGATCTTCAATCTTGGTAATCACCAGCATGATGCTTTCGCTGGACAGCGGGATGGCCTCCACCATAAGAGGGATGTCTTCCGCTTCAAACCCAACCTCGTTGGATGCTTTCTGGATCATCTCCCGGAACAGCTTCCTGGCCTTCTCAGTGCCATAGGCAAGTTCTACCAGGTTAATGTTGCGTACACTTAAATCAAAACTGGTCAATGTGCAGCGGATCTGATTATCACTAATACGTTCTATCTTCATAGGATCACTTCCTGTTCTATATCAACTGTGGTTTGTTTTCCTGCGTCTGTAGCGCAAGATAGACTTCTACACTTTAAATATACTACATTACATAGGAAAATATCAATTACTCTTTTGAATTTTAATAAAAATTTTTGGAAAAAATACTTAGGAATAAGATAGAGGATATATCGACCATAGACGAATGACAAAAAATAGGTTAAAATCATGGAGTGAGATGAATCTGTGACAAAGGAGGGAAGGAAAAGGGACAGGATACTATTTGGCAAATACCGCCTGCTGCACAGACTGGGATCTGGGCGGTCGGGAACCGTCTGGCTGGCAGTTCATCTGGGCCTGGAAGAATACAGGGCAATCAAGTGCGTATCCAGGAAGTGTGCGGATTATGAAACGTTCCGCCGGGAGGCATTGATACTGAAGGAACTGCAGCATCCGGGAATCCCATTGATTTATGACCTGGAAGAAGATTCTGAATATTTTTATTTAATCGAGGAATTCCTGCAAGGGAACTCTCTTTACACCCTGGTTAAACATCAGGGCGCTCTTCAAGAGGCAGATGCAGTCCGTTATGGGATGCAGATCTGCGGACTTGTGGAATATATGCACTCTGCATATAAATTACCCATATTATATTTAGATTTACAACCGAACAATCTGATTATCTGCGACGGCACAGTAAAGCTGATTGATTTTGACCATGCTGCGCGCTATACCGACGCCAACCAGGAACGGCTAAGGTACGGCACAGCGGGATGCGCTGCCCCTGAGCAATATACTTCTGACCATATATTGGATCAAAGGACTGATATTTATGCCATTGGTGCGGTCCTCCGTTTCATGCTATGTGGAACCCTGAAGCAGGAGGCAGGCACGTCCAAGTCCATATCAGGACCGCTGCAGCGGATAATCGGAAAGTGTATGAGTCCTGACATGGACAAACGGTACGGTTCTGCCAAGGAAGCAGAGGCCGCACTGCGTATGCTCTGTGCCAGGGAAACGGCTGGGAATCAGGAAGGAATACCAGACTCATCTCTCATTATATATCTGGCAGGCATGAGACCAGGGGCAGGAGTGACCCATCTGGCATTTGGGCTGCTGCATTTCCTTACGGACCAGGGATGGAGCCCGTTGTATGAAGAGCATAACCATTCCCGGGCAGTACGGGAGCTTTCCGCCCATGTCTGTGCGCGTCCGGACGAAAAGGGGATTTATACAATCAAAGGCTGTAATATGAAGCCATGGTATGGACCCGCGGTCCGGTTGGACAGGCCTTTGGGATACCGTGTCATCCTCAGGGATTACGGGACAGACTGGAGCCAGCTTGCAAAGGATGCGGTGGACGGCATGGGAGTACTGGTTGCCGTGGCCGTGTCCAGTCCGTGGGAAAGGTGTTTTGTGGATTCCATGTCCTCCTTTATACAAACTGTCTGGAACCGGGATGGGAACCGGAGGACGGTTGTGGTGTTCCGCCACAGACAGGGCGGATATTGGAAATGGACCCTTAAGGACAGGTATCTGGATCATTCCAGGCAGCCATTGGATTGGAACAGGCTGCTGAAGCAGTCCATGGTGTTTGCCTCGCCGGAATATGATGATCCCTTTATGCAGCAGAAGGAAACGGAAGCATTTTTCAGGTCATTATGGAAGGCTGTGTCCGGCGGCAGGCCAGGGAACGTAAGGAAAGGCTGGCCAATGGGATGGAGAAGATTAAAAGAAGCCTTTTTAAACGCAGGCATGACCCGGCAGGAAGATGCAGGGTCACCGGCATCGCCGGGGCAGGGCGCGGGACAGGAGTAACCCATCTTTGCATACTGATGGCTAATTACCTTGCCAGTTCCCTGCAGCGCAGGACAGCTGTCCTGGATTGGAGCGGTCATGGGGACCTCATGTCCATGGCTTGCGCATCAGGGAGGAATAATGAAAAAAACGCAGATGCTGCGGTGTACGGATTCAGGATTCTCGGGGTGACATATTATACCCAGGGATCCCCAGGCGCCCTGGCCCGGTGTATGGAAGGGGATTTTGAAGACATCATCATTGATTTTGGGGAGATGAGGCCTTCCATACGGGATGAGTGGCTCAGGAGTACGGTTAAGATTATGACAGCGTCCCTTAGCGAGTGGAAAATAGAGGCATTTATGGAACTTTTAACAGGGGAAGAAGAGTGCGGTGCAGGGTGGATATATACGGCTGCCTTTGGCAGCGAGGACACCAGAAGGGAAATCGAAAGGCAGTTCAGTATTCCCCTAAGAAGAGTCCCTCTTTCAGTGGATGCCTTTTCCGTGGACTACAGGACGATGAAGTGGTTTGAGGGAATCCTGTAAAGATAAAGAAGCAGGCCGTCATGAATGGATATGTCACGAACTGCCTCCTGAAACAACGGCCTGTCTTTTAAATGCATCTGGTGGAGGGTACTTTATGGTTGGAAATATAGAATATGCGGACCGCAGGGAACATCAGAAAGTCTATCTGGATGGATTAAGGCGGTATAAAAACAAGGGAGTTCGTATACTGATTGATGGAAAAGAGTGTCCTGAGACAGAATGGGAACGCATATTTGAGATGGGGGAAGACGGTGGTTTCTATATGGGAGACTATATAGGGGCCGAACAGGGATGCCTGAAAGAGATACGTTTTGATAAAGTATATCTTTGTGACCCTCCCCAAAAGAAAAAAGGTGATTAGTATGAATTAGGGAGTTTTACCGGTACGCTGCCAAGGGTATCATCCCAAGCCTGTGCAGCCAAAGCCGGCAGCGTGCCTGTAGGACTCTTTCATAAGGGGTGGAATAAGAAGATTGTAATCCTCCATGACCGTAAATTGTAAATATTTAAATGTCCCATTCCTATTGTTTTGTGATAAAATAAAAACAATTATATGAGAACTGGAGGACAGGATGGGCAGAAGAAGAAAAGGTCATGGGTGCGCGGTTACGGTATTGGTCCTGCTGCTCCTTTTGATGGCGGCAGGCGGCGCCGGAGGTTATATTTATATCCGTAAATATATGCCGACCAGCGAACTGTCAGATAAGACAAAGGTGTTTGGGATTAAGGGCAGCCAGGTTGCCTTGCTATTAGATAATGAACTGCAGGAAGAAAAGGGTATTTACGAGGATGGACAGGTATATCTGCCGGTGGAATGGGTGAATGAATATCTGAACCAGCGTTTTTACTGGGACGAGGGCGAGAAGCTTCTGGTCTATGCCCTTCCGGAGTCCATTGTTTACGCGGATGAGGATGCACAGGGGGAAAAAGGCCCTCTTTTTAAGGTGACGGATGACGGCATGTATCTGTCTTTGGGCCTTGTGGTCAATTACACGGACATACGGACCCAGTCCTTTGCCACAAGCCAGATTAAGCGCGTGTTCATTGACACCCTGTGGGAGCCTTACGATACCGCGGTAATCAAGAAAGCAGGGCAGGTAAGGGAAAAGGGCGGGGTGAAAAGCCCAATCCTGACAGAGCTTGAGCAGGGAGAGACTGTGGATGTGCTGGAAACCATGGAAAAGTGGTCCAGGGTGCGTACGGAGGACGGCTATATCGGCTATATTGAGAACCGCAGGCTGGAAGCCCGGGAACAGGTAACGCCTCAGAGTTCCTTTGAAGCGCCGGTATACACAAGTATTTCCATGGATGAAAAGGTCCGCCTCGGCTTCCATCAGGTGACGCGCCAGGAGGCCAACAGTACCCTGGAAAGCTATGTGGCTGTTACAAAGGACATGAATGTGATTGTCCCCACCTGGTTCAATGTGATATCGGACGACGGCACCTATAACTCCCTGGCCAGCAAGGAGTACGTGGACAAAGCACATGGGATGGGGCTTCAGGTATGGGCCATGGTAGAAAACGTGAGTACGCAGGAAAGTGTGAAGAACCTTAACACCAAGACGCTTATGTCCTCTACCAGTACCCGCAGGAAGCTGATTGAGAATCTCATGAAGGAAGCCGATACCTATGGCTTTGACGGATTCAACCTGGATTTTGAAAGCCTGAAGGCAGAAGCAGGTCCCCACTATGTACAGTTCATCCGGGAACTGTCCGTGTCATGCAGACAGAAGGGGCTGGTGCTGTCAGTTGACAATTATGTCCCCTCCTCTTACTCTGCATTTTATAACAGGCGGGAACAGGGGATTGTAGCGGATTATGTAATCATCATGGGATATGACGAACATTATGCAGGAGGAGAAGCAGGCCCTGTTGCATCCATTTCCTATGTAAAGGACGGGATAGGGAATACTTTGAAGGAGGTTCCAAAGGAAAAGGTCATCAATGCCGTGCCTTTCTACACAAGGGTGTGGACGGTCAATGAAGGAAAGACCACATCCAAGGCTTACGGCATTGTGGACGCCAGGCAATGGGTTGCGGATAATCATGTGGAGCTGGCCTGGGATGAAGGGCTTGGACTGTCTTACGGAAGTACGGTTAACGGCAATGGGGAGCAATATATATGGATGGAAGATGAGAAGTCCATGGCCCTCAAGATTGGTCTGGTGAAGGATTTTGACCTGGCAGGCGTGGCGTGCTGGAAGCTTGGATTTGAATCATCTGACATATGGGACATTGTGTCAACGGTGAAATAGATAATATGAACCCGGGGGATGGATATGGGAAACAGGAAGTGGATTGCAGGGATTGTGACAGCAGCATTGATGGTGATGGCGGCCGGGTGCAGCAGCCAGACCGCTGTGGAGGAAAGCGTACAGACATCTGCCGGCAGGACAGAAGCGCCCTCCACCGAGGCGGAGGTTGTGAAGCCCACGGCGCCGAGCCCGTCGGAGATAGAGCCTTTTCCAGGAGCGGAAAAGGAGACAAAGGCCGAACCGCTGAAAGGCGGTAAACGGATTGTGGTGATGACGGATATCCATTATCTGGCTGAATCACTTACAGATGGAGGCGACATGTTCCAGTCCATGGTGGAGCATGGGGACGGTAAGCTGACCAACTATGTGTGGGAGATAACGGATGCAGCCTTTGAGGAAATCCAGCTTCTGAACCCGGATGTGCTGATCATCAGCGGGGATCTGAGCCTTCAGGGCGAAAAGAAAAGCCATGAGGAACTGGCCGGCAAGCTGGATTCGCTGGAGCGGGCAGGGATAACCGTTGTGGTGATTCCCGGCAACCACGACATCAATAACCCCAGCGCGGCCGTGTATTCAGGTGCGGACCGTTACCCGGCAGAACCCACCACGCCAGCGGACTTCGTAAGGATTTATAAGGAATTCGGTTACTCTGAGGCCAACAGCCGGGATACCAGTTCCCTGAGTTACACCTATGACCTGAGTCCGTCCATGAGGCTTTTGATGCTGGATACCTGCCAGTATGAGCCGCGTAACCGTGTGGGAGGCATGATTAAGACCGAAACATATGAATGGATTGACAGACAGCTGGAGACTGCCAATGAGGACGGTGTCATCCTTCTGCCCGTGGCCCACCACAACCTGTTGGAGGAGAGCAAGGTATATGTGGATGACTGTACCATTGAGCACAGCGAGGAGCTGATACAGAAGCTGGAAGGGGAGAACATCCCGCTGTTCCTCAGCGGTCATCTTCATGTGCAGCATTTCATGCGCAACAACAGCTTTGGAATCCATGAAATCGTAACCAGTTCCCTGAGCACGCCGCCCTGCCAGTATGGCGTCCTGGAATATATGGAGGATGAATCATTTTCCTACCATACCAGGCAGGTTGACATGGAAAAGTGGGCCAGGAGGCACAGGAGTACGGATGAGAACCTGTTGAATTTCAATACATACAGTCCCCCTACCCTGAACCGGATTTTCTACAATCAGGCATATGACGCCATGAAGGATTCGGCTGAGGAGGAGACGGGAAGCCTGTTCGTGAAGCTGTCAGAGACACAGAAACAGCAGATGTCCAAGGTATATGCGGATATCAATGCGGCCTGCTATGCGGGCAGGGCCTATGAGGTGGTGGAAGAGGCTGTGAAGCAGCCGGGATATGGGATGTGGCAGGAATATTGTTATCCGGCCATCCTGTACGAATATCTGGAATATATAGTGGAGGATGCGGTTAAGGACTATAACAGTCTGAGCGTGGAGTAAAAACAGGTCTTTTTCAGGTAGATGGGTGAATATACTGGATTAAAGGTTATGAAGGAGCACCCATTGATGAAGCAATCAGCATGGCAGACCGTGATGGGGATTCTCCTGCTGGGAATCGTGGCGCTTGTATCGTGGCAGGCCGGGACACTGGTGGCTGTCCAGAATGATAAGGCGGACGCTGACAAGGCAAGGCCCGTGGTGGTGATAGACGCGGGGCATGGCGGCAACGACCCCGGCAAGGTGGGAATTGACGGGCAGTTGGAAAAAGACATTAATCTAAAGATTGTAGAGCGGTTGAAAGCTTATCTGGAGGCATCCGATGTGAAGGTGGTGCTGACCAGGGACTCAGATCAGGGCCTTTACACCTCCGGCGACAGCCATAAGAAGATGGCGGATATGAGGAAACGCTGCGACGTGATTAATGAGGCAGTCCCTGACCTGGTTGTAAGCATACACCAGAACAGCTACCATGAGGAGTATGTGAACGGCGGGCAGGTATTCTATTATAAAACCTCAGAGAAGGGGAAATATCTGGCGGAAATCCTTCAGAAACGGTTTGATTATGTGCTGGGGGATGCCAATAAGCGCATGGCCAAGGCCAATGACAATTATTACCTTCTTCTCCATGTAAAACAGCCCATTGTCATAGTGGAATGCGGCTTCCTGAGCAATAAAAAGGAGGCGGCTAAACTGGAGCAGGAGGATTATCAGGACCGGATGGCATGGACCATCCATGTGGGTATCATGGAGTACCTGAATACGGTGGGAGGACAGAAAGCGCAGGGGAAATAGGCGGATAGACTGGGTATGGTGCGGTGTCGTGCCATACCCTTTTTGGAAATAAAGGTGTATCCTCCTTGCTATTGTCCTGTCTGCCACATATAATAAAAACAGGAATCTTTCAGCAGAGGCAGCGCATGTCATGACAGATGATGGACCATGAAATGCCAGATATCATGGTAAGTGTGCGGAAACGGAGGAAATATGGCACAGGAAACAGGAAGGATTACTTCGGCACAGGAAACGGGGAAATGTCCCCAGGTCAAGGAAACCCTTGTGGGGGCGGAAGGGGCCATCCATCTGGTTGCCATGGACCACATAGGCGGATATGCCGTGCGTCCCGGGTTTTACGATATATACGGGGCCACGGCAATACCGGGCGGCGTGAATTTCACCATCCATTCCCACCATGCCACGGGAGTGGAACTGCTTTTGTTCAGGCGGACCGAGGATAAGCCCTATGCAGTCCTGCCGTTTCCGGCCCATTACCGGATTGGGAATGTGTATTCCATGATTGTGTTCAGGCTGGATATCGGGGAATTTGAATATGCTTACCGGGTGGAAGGACCTTATGAGCCGGAAAAGGGCCTGATTTTCAACAGGGAAAAATACCTTCTGGATCCCTATGCCAAGGCCGTGACCGGACAGAGCCTGTGGGGACAGCCTTCCACTTTGGGGCAGCGCTATAAGGCCAGGGTGGTGAAGGATGATTTTGACTGGGGTGATAATCAGCAGCCCCTGCTTCCCATGGAGGACCTGATTATCTATGAGATGCATGTGAGGGGATATACAAAGCATGGTTCATCGGGGGTGGAATTTCCGGGCACATTTGAGGGGATAAAGGAGAAAATCCCTTATCTGGTGGAGCTGGGAGTCAATGCAGTGGAACTCATGCCCATATTCGAGTTTGACGAGATGCTGGATTACCGGGAAGTGGATGGGAAAAAGCTGTATAATTACTGGGGCTATAACACGGTCAGCTTTTTCTCGCCCAATACAAGCTACACGGCCAGCAAGGAGTACAACCGGGAGGGGAATGAATTAAAGCGTCTGATTCATTTGCTCAATGCCCATGGGATTGAGGTCTATCTGGACGTGGTGTTCAACCATACGGCCGAGGGCAATGAAAACGGTCCATTTTTCTCCTTTAAGGGTTTTGACAACAATATCTATTACATGCTGACCCCGGAAGGTTTTTACTACAACTTCAGCGGCTGCGGCAATACGCTGAACTGTAACCACCCCATTGTCCAGCAGCTGATAGTAAGCTGCCTGCGTTACTGGGTGACGGCTTACCGGGTGGATGGCTTCCGGTTTGACCTGGCTTCCATCCTGGGGCGCAATGAGGACGGCTCACCCATGGAAAAGCCGCCGCTTCTGCAGCAGCTGGCATTTGACCCCATCCTGGGGGACGTGAAGCTGATTGCAGAGGCATGGGATGCAGGGGGATTATACCAGGTGGGGAAGTTTCCTTCCTGGAACCGCTGGGCAGAGTGGAACGGCCGTTACCGGGATGATATCCGCAGGTACCTGAAAGGGGATGAAGGCGCGGCAGCCGCCGCGGCCCTGCGTATTGCAGGTTCCAGCGACATATATGATCCCTCTGTCCGTGAGAATGCATCCGTGAACTTCATTACCTGCCATGACGGTTTTACCTTGTATGATTTATACTCTTACAATGAAAAGCACAATGAGAGCAATGGATGGGATAATACCGATGGCAGCAATGACAATCACAGCTGGAACTGCGGGGCGGAGGGGGAGACAAGGGACGAGGCGGTCAATACCCTGAGGAGGCGGATGATACGCAACGCCTGTGCGGTACTAATGTGCAGCAGGGGAATCCCCATGTTCCTGGCAGGGGATGAGTTTGGCAATACGCAGTTTGGAAACAATAACCCCTATTGCCATGACGATGAGGTGTCCTGGCTGGATTGGGGCCTTCTGGAAAAGAACCAGGACATATTCCGGTTCTTCAAGTTCATGATACATTTCCGTAAGGAGCATCCGGTGCTGCGTTCTAATATAAGCGACGGATTTGGAGGGCTTCCGGATATCAGCTTCCATGGCACAAGTCCATGGGTTGAAGGATTTTCCGGTTATGACAGGTACATCGGTGTCATGATGGCAGGCCAGGAGGATGGGAAGCAGCCGGAGACAGTCTATATTGCCAGCAATGCGTACTGGGAACAGCTGGAGGCAGTGCTTCCTCAATTGCCGGATGGCATGGAATGGTTCCGGGCGGTCAATACGTGGGATGCACAAGTCAGGGAGTCCGGGCCTGTGGAGCCAGGATTTGTGATTCCGCCAAGGACGGTGATGGTCTTTTGCGGCCGGGTGAAGGGATAGAGGGAAAAGGATAGGTGGGAAACAGATAGAGGGGAAAGGATAGATGGCCCGATTCCCATCTGGACAGAATAGGAAGTGTCTACAACTGTCTACATCATTCTGGAGAACGCAAAGGCTGGAATCCTTTGTAAATCAAGGGATTCCAGCCAATAAAAAAAGCGCGAGACGGGATTCGAACCCGCGACCCTCGCCTTGGCAAGGCGATACTCCACCACTGAGCCACTCGCGCATATATAACTGATTCAGTTAAAAGCAGGTGATGGGAATCGAACCCACGTATCTAGCTTGGAAGGCTAGTGTTCTACCATTGAACTACACCTGCATTCTGCTGATATGATCTCAGCAGTGCCCAGAGCCGGAATCGAACCAGCGACACGAGGATTTTCAGTCCTCTGCTCTACCAACTGAGCTATCTGGGCATCTATCCGCAGATTCTGATGAACAATCCTGTTCTTCTTTATCATGCCGACAACGCTAATATTTTACCCAGTTTTTGCCCAATTGTCAAGTGAAAATACAAAAAATTATTTTTTATTTTTACCTTTTTCAGATGATGGATTGAAACACTGACTATCCGCTTTGACGGGAGACAGTTAAAAACCGCGGGGAAGCAATGGTTTTCCCCGCGGCCATGCACGCCTGTCACACATATTCCTTCCGTCCGCTGGCATCTGCAATCCCTTCTTCTTCGCGGTATTTGGCAACCGTCCTTCTGGAGATGGAGATACCGCGTTCAGCCAGCTTTTCGCCCAGCAGGCGGTCGCTGTAGGGCTTTTTCTTATCTTCGGCGTCTATGATTTCCCGTAGCGCCCGTTTGATGTCCGCGGCAGTGACGGCGGAGGCGTTATCCGGGTCAGCGGTATTTTCCTGGACAGAGACTTTGCGGGAGAAGAAAAAGTTCATAGGGTATACGCCCCAGGAACACTGGAGGTACTTCTTGCTTACAGCCCTGCTGACCGTGGACTCATGGATGTCCAGTTCCTGCGCAATGTCAGCCAGCTTCAGGGGCGCCAGATGGGAGGGACCGTAGGTAAAGAAGCCTTCCTGATGTTCCAGGATGGATTTGGAAACCTGCATCAGGGTCTTTCCCCTCTGGGTCACGCACTGCCTCACCCATTCCGCCTGGCGGATCTTGTTGCTCAGGTATTCCTTCAGTTCGGCAGAATCGGGGTTGCGGTTCATCTGGCTGTAGTAACTGTTAATCTCTATATTCGGGTACATGGACTCATTGAGAAGTATGTCAAAATGTTCCTTGAATTTAACAATGGTCACGTCCGGTATGATGTATCTGAGCTTTTCCCTGCTGCTGAAGGAGACTCCGGGTTTGGGGTTCAGCGACTTGATGATCTGGCAGTATCCGGCGGCCTCGGCCTGGGACAGGTGCAGCTTCCTTGCAATGGCGGGAATCTGGTTCCTGGCCACCATTTCCAGGCAGCCATTAATGATGGAACTGAGGACAGGGGTCAGCATCTGGCGCCGTTCCAGCTGAAGCGACAGGCATTCCTCCAGGTTCCTGGCGCAGACGCCTGCCGGGTCCAGCTGCTGGAGGGTATATAAAAGTCTTTCCACCACAGACAGGTCGGTCTGAAAGTAAGAAGCGATATCCTCCACGCCCTCCCCCAGGTAGCCTTTGTTGTCCAGGGATTCCAGCATGAATTTAATCATGTCGGTTTCCAGGCTTGAAAACTCCTCGGTAACCAGCTGGGACCACAGGTAATCCTGTAAGGTCTCGCCGTCGTCCGTGTTGATGTTCCAGCTGTTCTTAAAATCATAATCATCGTCATTATTCTGTCTCTGATAGAGGTAATAGTTCTCTTCATTAAAGGAATTCAGCCACTGCTGTTCCTCAATCGATTCCTTCTGCTGATTCCCGGCAGGAGGCTCCACGATATCAATCACAGGATTTTCCAATGCCAATTCATTAATATAGGTATTCAGCTCCTGAGAGGTCATCTGCAGAATCTCAGCCGACTGTATCATCCGCTGGGACAGGGTCTGTGTCTGCTTAACCTGCAGTTTTAAATCCATAACACTTCCTTCTTTCATCTTAAGTCCAATGTTTTTTTGACCATACAATTATATCACAGAAGCCTGTCCAGCACAATCAAAGACTTGAGATGCTTCAGCTATCCAGGTTCATGCCTTGCCATGGTTTTTAGATATCCGTTGATTGGAACAGAATGATATGGTAGGATAATAGTACGGATTCAGCCCCGCCCTTCTGGATGGGGATTCCATGTACGCATACCCAGGCAGTTTTGGACATTCATTCCCGCCTGGGCACGCCTAAAAAAAGGAGGATTCTCCCGCCATGCTGTTCAGTTCAATGATATTTTTATGGCTGTTTCTGCCATGTGTCCTGATTCTCAACTTAATACTTCCCCCCAGGACCGGAAACTGGTTCATGATTGCAGCCGGATTTATATTCTATGCCTGGGGTGAACAGGAGTACATCTGGGTGTTGCTGCTATCCCTTCTGGTCAATTACTGTGGCGCGCGGCTCATGGGGAAGGCTGCGGATTCACGGTCTCAAGGCTTTGGGTGCCGTCCCGCCGTCCTAATCCTGCTTCTGGTATTTAACCTGGGCTTTCTGGGATATTTTAAATATTTTGATTTTTTTACGGACCTACTGGGGAAATTGTCCGGCAGGCAGATCATGGCCCCCAGGAACCTGCTTCTGCCCATTGGCATATCTTTTTATACCTTTCAGATGATTTCTTATGTCATCGATGTATACAGGGGGGATATACCGGCTGAAAGCCGCCTGTCCCACCTGGCGCTGTATATTTTATTTTTTCCGAAAATGATCCAGGGGCCTATTGTCCGCTATGGGGGCTTTGACGCATGTATCCATGACCGCCGTGTGACGCCTGAGACATTTGCCTACGGGGCCAGGCGCTTTATCTATGGACTTTCCAAGAAACTGATTCTTGCAAACCAGTTCGGAAGTGTGGTGGATAAGGTACTTTCCCATCCCATAGAGCAGATCAGCGGAGGGCTGGGCTGGTACATCGGGATTCTCTATACCCTTCAGATTTATTTTGATTTTTCAGGGTATTCCGATATGGCGGTGGGGCTGGGGAAAATGCTTGGCTTTAATCTGCCGGAGAATTTCAATTACCCGTATCTGGCGCGGAATGTGGGGGAGTTCTGGCGCAGGTGGCACATTTCCCTGTCCAGCTGGTTTAAGGACTACCTGTATATTCCGTTAGGCGGAAGCAGGAAGGGAACCATGCGCACCTGCCTGAACCTGATGATTGTATTCCTTTGCACCGGTTTCTGGCATGGGGCCGGGCTGTCCTTCATTGCCTGGGGCCTGTACTATGGCGTCCTGCAGGTGGCGGAACGGCTTTTCCTGAAAAAACGCCTGGAACATTTACCAGGAATCATAAGTTTCCTGTATATGTTCTTTGTCACGGTCATCGGATGGACCATGTTCCGGGCGGATTCCCTTACAAGAGGGGTCATGCTTCTTGGGCAGATGTTTGCCATGAGACCGGGGGTTTATGACATTTCCATGTTCATGACACATAAAACAACGGTATTCATGATGATTGGAATCGTGCTTTGCGGCCCGGCCCAGGCCCTGGCGCCAGGACTTAGGCGCCATATGACGGATGAGGAAGGCATTTCCCTTATGGAGGGAGCGGGGCTGATCCTGCTGTTTGCATACAGCATCGCGGTGGCTGTGGGCAGTACATATAATCCATTCATTTATTTCAGGTTTTAGGGCGTGTTTGAAAATTGCTTTCCGTTAGCTGTGCGTCCCACTTTGTGGGAGATTTGGTCCCGATGAGGGAGGCGTAGCGGGCTACGTTGACCGAATTGGGACCAAATATGCCGCGAAGTGGGGCGTGCAGATGGCGGGAATGAATTTTCAAACAGGCCCCAGGGCTTTTGGCCCAGTCCGGCAGGGAGGTTGGCATTGGATGAATAAGCGGATGAAAGCATACATAGTTTCAGGCATGTTCCTGGCAATGATGGTGCTGCCACGTATTCTGTTCATTCCCTTGAAGGGATATGTGGATACGGAAAATTATGAGAACCGGGTTTATCAGGAGAAACCTGTGCTGGACATACAGGGACTTTCCCGGTATCCCGGCCTTTATGATGCTTACTTTAACGACCATCTGGCTTTTAAGAACCCACTGGTGGCATTTGTGAAGCTGGCGGATATACGGGTGTTTGGCGAGGTGTCCTCGGATGCGGTGCTCATGGGGAAGGACGGGTGGATGTTTTATAAGTTAAAGGGGGAAATGGAGGACAGTCTGGCGGATTACCAGGGAACCAACCATTATTCAGAAGGACAGCTGGAGCAGTTTGCCGGTTTTTTGCGGTCGGCGGACAGGAATCTTGACAGCCGGGGAATAAAATTCATTTTATATATTGTCCCCAACAAGGAGCAGGTGTATAGTGAATACATGCCGTCTTCCATTAAGGTGGTGAATGAGGAATCCAGGGCGGACCTTTTATACGCCTATCTTAAGGAACATACGGATGCCGATGTGTATTATCCGCTGGAGTCATTCAGGCAGGCCAGCCAGAACTGGTGCCAGATTTACCGCAAATACGATACCCATTGGAATGATATGGGCGCCTTCCTGGCAGCGCGGATGCTGATTACGGATATCAACCATGAAAAATTCGGCCCGGAGTCCTACATGGGATATACCATAGAGGACAGGGGAACTTTCAGCGGGGATTTGGCCGTCATGCTGAACCTTCAGAAATATTATGATGACGACCCGTTCCTGAAGGTGGCGGACTACCGTGAGGATATCACCTATTCCCTGGACTTCCAGAACCAGAGGGAGACAGTCACCCGTTACATTTCCGATGTACAGGATGAGGAACGGAACGTTCTTATATTCAGGGATTCCTTCGGCGTCCATATGGCGGAGTACTTTGCAAAGGAATATCCCCAGGTGACACTGATGGATTACCGTACGGAAGACTGCGCCGCCGCTGTCAGGGAGCTTAAGCCGGATGTTGTGGTGATTGAGGTGGCGGAGCGGTATACGGACTATATGTTTGGGCTGCTGGAAAGCCTGGGGACCATGGAGTGGGAATGATTTACTAATAAAGGAGGATTTTATCATGCAATACAGGACAATGAGGTTTCAGAAGGCTGAGGACAAGGTATCCCTGCTTGGGTTTGGATGCATGCGCTTTCCCAAGACGGAAAGCGGGGACATTGACCAGGAAAGGGCTGGGAAGATGCTGGACACGGCCCTGAAGGCCGGCGTGAATTACATAGACACGGCGTATCCCTACCACGATGGGGAGAGCGAGCCGTTCCTGGGGCGGATACTGGCAAAGTATGCAAGGGATTCTTATTATCTGGCAACCAAGCTGCCTGTATGGCTGGTTAATACGGCGGATGAGGCGCAGGCTGTGTTCGATGAGCAGCTGGACCGCCTTCAGGTCAGCTATGTGGATTATTACCTGTTCCATGCCCTGAACCGTGAACGCTGGGAGAAGCTTAAAGGTTCCGGTATCATTGAGTGGGCGCAGCAGTTAAAACAGGAAGGGAAGATCCGCCATCTTGGATTCTCGTTCCATGATGATTATGAGGTTTTCAGGGAAATCATCACCTACAGGCAGTGGGATTTCTGCCAGATCCAGTATAATTACATGGACAGGAACATCCAGGCAGGGGACCGGGGATATAAACTGGCAAGCAAGATGGGGATTCCCGTTATTGTCATGGAACCTGTAAAAGGCGGCATGCTGTCCGGGCTTCCCGGGGATGCGCAGGCAATCCTTGAGGCAGCAGATCCCGGGCGTTCCCCTGCGTCCTGGGCCCTGCGCTGGGTGGGCAGCCATCCTAGCGTGAAGCTGGTATTAAGCGGCATGTCCTCCGAGGAACAGCTGGAGGATAATATAAATACCTTCAGCCCCTTCGTACCCTTGAGCAGGGAAGAGGAAAATATCATTGAACAGGCAGCTCAGACCATACGGACGCGCATTAAGAACGGCTGCACGGCCTGCCGCTACTGCATGCCCTGCCCTGCCGGAGTGGATATACCGGGGAATTTCGCGATATGGAATGAAAAAGCCATGTATGATGTTGAGGAAAGGGCCAGGAAGGCGTTTAAGGAAAAACAGGAAGCCGGCGCCGGGGCAGACCTGTGTATCCAGTGCGGGAAATGCGAGAAGGTCTGTCCTCAGGGGATTGGGATAAGGAAGGATCTGGCGGCTTTGGCGGCTGAGCTGGGAGATGGGAATGCGGCGGATTAGCTGGTAGTTTGTTGCTTTTTTAAGCATGTCCTTGTGTGAGGGCAGGTAAATATAGGAAGAGCGGTTATCTGGAATACGATGCTGGTTTCTTCCTTATGTTTGGATAAATAAGGGTTTTGAAGACTGTAGGTGCATTTCTTAGCTCCAAAATCCTTATTTATTTAAAACATAAGAAAGAACCAGATGCCGTATGCCAGATGGCCGCTCTTTGTGTTTTAAAAAGAAGGAGATTATTAAAGTTTAAATTGTGCATTAAATATAATTAATTTTAAAACATATAAAAATAAATATACAAACTAACTAAAAATATAGTTGACAAAGCGACTATATAGAGCTATACTCCTTATATAAACATGTTGTATACATGATAGGTACATTTAATATCCAAAGGAGGAAGCGTATGAAGAAATTGGCAGCATTATTGATGGCAGTGGTAATGTGTTCAAACGTATTGGCAGGATGTTCCGGCAATGCGAAACCAGTGGAAGCATCAGCAGAGTCAACCACAGCAAAAGCAACGGCGGCAGCAAATGACACTGAAGAAACAAAGGAGAAACAAGAAGCGCAGACAGAGGCAGCCAAGGGTGAGGTTCAATATGACATTAAACCGGGGGATAAGGTTGGAATGTCCATGACGGACAAATCGGAACAGCGCTGGGTAATGGATGGGGAGAAGATGAAAGAATGTCTGGCAGAGAAAGGATTTGAGCTGGACCTTCAGTATGCGAAATTGGAACCACAGACACAGATTGCGCAGATTGAAAATATGATTACAACCGGATGTAAGGCCATCATCGTGGTGCCGGTAGACAGCGGCTCACTTGGAGCTGTCTTGAAGAAAGCAAAGGAAGCAGGTGTACTGGTCATTAACTATGATTTGATGGTGCTTAATACACCTGACGTTGATTACTACATTGGCTTTGACAACAAGCAGGTAGGAAAAATCCAAGCTGAATATATCATTGACCGGCTGGGGCTGAAAGAGGGAAAAGGACCGTTCAATATTGAGATTTTTGCCGGAAGCTTGGATGAGGTCAACGCATATTGGTACTATGAAGAAGCCATGAAATTACTTCAGCCCTATATTGATAATGGACAGCTGGTAGTGAGAAGTGGTCAGACTGAGATTGAGAAGGTTACCATTCAGGGTTGGGCTCCGGAAAAGACATCTGCCAGAATGGAGAATCTAGTAACGACCTATTATTCAAATGGAGAGTCTTTGGATGCAGTTCTGGTTCCGGCAGATTCCATTGGTGTTCCTCTGGGCAATACGCTTAAGAATATCGGTTATGGCACCGCAGATAAGCCAATGCCCATTATTACAGGAAATAACGGTAATCCTTCCGCCATACAATCCATTTTGGCAGGACAGATGTCAATGTCCATTTTTAAGGATACAAGAAACCTTGCTCAGAGGACCGCAGATGTAATCGAGGCTATTTCAAAAGGTGAGGAACTTGTTCCAGATGATACTACCACATTTGATAACGGTGTAATTACTATTCCTGCATTTTTATATGGCATGGAGGTAATTGATAAGGATAACTGGAAAGAACTTACCATTGATAGCGGCTATTATACGGAAGAACAGCTTAACATTAAACAGTAACAGACTTTCCCCTGCCCGCCCTGCTGGTATACCTCCTTGTAAAGGTATATTGGAAAACAGGGCGGGCAGAATCAGATTTGGAGAGGAGGGTGCAGCTTGTCAGAGTTTTTATTGGAGATGGAAGGCATTTCAAAAGAGTTTTCCGGTGTAAAGGCACTGAAAAATGTAGATTTGAATGTAAAAAAAGGTGAGATTCTGGCCCTTGTGGGAGAAAATGGAGCCGGTAAATCCACACTCATGAACATATTGAGTGGGACGTATCCTTATGGAAGCTATACCGGGTCCATTATTTTTGATGGCAGACCGTGCGGGTTCCATTTCATAAAGGACAGCGAGAAAAAGGGGATTGTAATCATCCATCAGGAACTTGCCCTAATCCCGTATATGTCCATAGCAGAAAATATCTTTCTGGGAAATGAAAGAAAGCGGTGTGGAATTGTCAATTGGTCAGCAACTATGTTTGAGGCGGGGAAGTATTTGAAACAGGTTTCTTTAAATGACAATCCTGCTACGCTGGTTAAGGACATAGGGGTAGGGAAACAACAGCTGGTGGAGATTGCGAGAGCTTTAGCAAAAGATGTGAGGCTTCTGATACTGGATGAACCGACAGCAGCATTGAACGAACGGGATTCCATGAATCTGCTCAACTTGCTTTTGGAACTGAAAAAGTCAGGTATGACTTCCATTATCATATCCCATAAGCTGAATGAGGTCTGCTATGTAGCTGACCGTATCACTGTCATACGGGACGGCACTACCATTGAAACATTAGACAGGAATGATGCTGCGTTTTCTGAGGAGCGTATTATTAAGGGAATGGTGGGCAGGGAACTGACGGAGAGGTTCCCAAAGCGGGATGCCCATATAGGTGACAGGATTTTTGAGGTTAACGGATGGAATGCGTATCACCCTGTCTATACAGAACGCAGGGTAGTACGGGATGTGAATCTATATGTGAAAAAAGGAGAAGTGGTAGGCCTTTACGGATTGATGGGGGCGGGCAGGACAGAGTTGGCCATGAGTATATTTGGCAGGTCCTATGGTTGTAAAATTACTGGACAGATAAAAAAGAATGGCATTGCAATCAACGTACATAATGTTGTTGACGCCATTAAGAATAAAATCGCATATATCCCTGAGGATAGAAAGGAATTGGGGTTGAATCTGATTGGTGATATTAAGATGAATGTCTCAAGTGCCGGTCTGAGTAAAATTGCAAGGCATACTTTGGTAGATAATGACAGGGATGTGTTGGTGGCGGAGGAGTACTGCAGGAAACTGGATATAAAGTGCTCCGGAATCCGGCAGAAGGCAGGAAACCTGTCCGGAGGAAACCAGCAGAAGGTAGTATTGGCCAAATGGATATTTACGGAACCTGAGATTCTTCTTCTGGATGAGCCTACCCGTGGTGTGGATGTGGGTGCTAAGTATGAGATTTATTCAATTATCAATAGGCTGGTAGAGGGAGGAGCCGGTGCATTGTTTATATCGTCAGATTTGACAGAGATATTAGGTATGTGTGATCGGGTATACATTATGAATGAGGGAAGAATTACAGGAGAGTTGGATGCGGCAGAGGCGACACAGGCTAAAATAATGCAGAATATTGTTTCTGATCAGGGGTAGAAGAGAGGTGCACCGATGAAGGAATTAATGGAACTTATTAAAAGTAATATGAAACAATACACCATGATAATCGTACTGATATGTATTACGGCCTTTTTTCAGTTTGCCACGGGAGGTATTCTTCTATTGCCACAGAATGTGGCAAATCTGGTACAGCAGAACGCATATGTGGTTATTCTTGCAGTGGGCATGATGATATGTATCCTGACAGGCGGCAATATTGATTTATCAGTAGGTTCCCTGGTAGCATTTATTGGAGCCATGTGCGGTTCCCTGATGATTGGAAAGGGAATGAACATGTGGCTGGTCATAATTCTGTGCTTTGGCGTTGCGGTATTGGCAGGCGCGTGGCACGGATTCTGGATTGCCCAGTTTGGGATTCCCGCTTTTATTGCCACGCTGTCGGGAATGCTGGTATTTCGAGGACTTACATACTATATTTTAAAAGGTCAGACCTATTTCTCCTATCCGGATCAGTTCCTGGCCCTGACTACAGGATTCATTAAGGATTATATTGGCGGAGAGGGTTCGTCTATCCATATAACCACAATAGTAATCGGTGTAGGTGCGGTGGCTATATATATTATCTCAGAAATGCTGAAACGGAGGCAGCAGAAAAAGTACGGTCTGGGTATGCTGTCCCTGAAATTTTTTGTGGCAAAGCTGATTCTTCTTTCTGGGGTCATACTTGCATTTTCAGTCATAATGGCTATGTATAAGGGGATGCCCATTGTCCTGGTCCCAGTAGTGGTTATCGTGATAGTGTATAGTTTTATCATGAATAATACAGTAGGCGGACGGTATGTGTATGCTTTGGGAGGCAACCAAAAGGCGGCCCATTTGTCGGGCATACATGATAAGAAGGTCCTGTTCCTGACCTATGTGAATATGGCGTTCCTGGCGGCAATTGCCGGATTGGTATTCACGGCACGCCTGAATGCGGCATCTCCAAAAGCCGGTGAGAGCTTTGAACTGGATGCCATTGCAGCCTGTTATATTGGAGGCGCATCGGCAACAGGCGGTGTGGGTACTATTATTGGAGCTTTGATTGGAGCACTTGTAATGGGACTTCTGAATAATGGGATGTCAATCCTCGGTGTGGAGATTGATATCCAGATGGTGGTTAAGGGACTGGTATTGCTGTTGGCGGTTGTCATTGATATCATTCAGAAAAACAGGGTGAGGGGGTAAAAGAAGTATGTTTATCAGCGATGATCATATTTTTTATGAGTTTTCAAAAGATAATAAACCGGTATTGACTATACGGTCAGGAGATACAGTAGAGTTTGAGACAAAGGACTGTCTGTCAAATGTGCTGGAAGAGGAAGGAAGGCGTCTGGAGGAGACGTCCTTTGACAAGGATAAGGTAAATCCGGCAACAGGCCCTGTGTACATAGAGGGAGCCCTGCCAGGCGATACGCTGGAGATAAAAATAGAAAAAATCCGGTTCAAGGATAGGGCGGTCATAACATGCCAGGCCGAATACGGGGTAATCGGAAAATATTTTACTGAGACCACCTACAGAATAACACCTATTGAAGGCGATGAGCTTACCTTTGCCAACCGGTTGAAGTTAAAGCTGGACCCCATGGTGGGCGTACTGGGGGTAACGCCGGAGGGAGACCCGGTTCCTACGGGTATGCTGGGGAGATTTGGTGGCAATATGGACAATACCATGATGCGTGAGGGCGCCACTTTATTCCTCCCTGTATTTGTTGAGGGAGCACTGGCAGCTGTGGGCGATGTGCATGCAAGGATGGGGGATGGGGAGATAAACTGTTCTGCAATTGAGGCGCCTGCTTTTGTTACATTGACTTTTAAAGTAAGAAAAGACTTGAAAATACAAAATCCTATATTGGTGACTAATGAGCATTTTTGTACGATTTCCAGCGAGGAGAGCCTGGATTGCGCGGCGGATACATGTGTAGATGAGATGGCCCTGATTTTGAAGGACAGGATGGATATGGCATTTGATGATATTTCCATGCTGATGTCGGCCGTCGGCCATCTGCAGATATGTCAGACTGTAAGCCCACTGAAGACAGCCAGATACCTGATGCCTTTGGATGTGCTGAAAAGCTGTGGATTTAGTTTCTGACTGAATGGAGGGGAGTCTTGAATGAATCGACGGATTGTTATCGAAGAACCAGGCAAAGTAGTGCTGAGAGAGTCTGAAATGCCCAAGCGGCAGCCAGGAGAGGCGTTGCTGAAAGTTTTATATGGCGGTATCTGTGGTTCGGATTTAAACAGCTATAGAGGTATGTCACCGTATGTCACTTATCCCAGGACACCTGGCCATGAATTTTCTGCTGAAATTATGGAGATTGATGAGAACCCGGAAGGACTTACAGCCGGTACTGTTGTGACAGCCAATCCGTATTTTAACTGCGGGCACTGCTATTCCTGCCAAAGAGGACTGGTGAACTGCTGTACGACAAATCAGACCATGGGAGTGCAGAGGGAAGGCGCATTTGCGCAATATATCACAATGCCTGTGGAGCGTTTATATGATAGCCAGGGACTGGATGCCAGGACATTAGCGCTGATTGAGCCGTTCTGTATAGGCTATCACGGGGTCAGACGGGCAGCGCCAAAACAGGGGGAACATATACTGATTGTGGGCGCAGGCACCATAGGTCTGATGGCAGCCATAGCTGCAAAGGAATTTGGTGCGGTGGTTACAGTATGTGATATTTCGGAAAAAAAGGCGGAGGACGCCCTGCGGTTTGGGGCGGACCACTGCTTTGTCAACAGCAGCCGGGAGGAACTTGAAAGGCAGACCAGGCTGATTACTGGGGAAAACGGTTTTGATATTACGGTTGAGGCCGTAGGACTTCCTGCTACATTTCAAAATTGTATTGACGCTGCCTCCTTTGGAGCCAGGGTGGTCCTGATTGGGGTAAGCAAGGATACGCTGGATTTCAATTTTACAATGATACAGAAGAAAGAACTGGTTATTATTGGTTCCAGAAATGCAGTAAAGAAGGATTTTCAGGAAACTATCCGGTTTGTAAAGAAGAGTGGCATGGATTTATTAAAGATAGTTACCAATATCTATACAATGGAAGAGTGCGGAAAAGCATTCTCTGATTTTGATAAAAATGCGGGAACCATGCTAAAGGTAATTATTGAATTTGTCTAAAGGTTTCTTGACAATGGGGGGAAGTTTTAATATAGTGGAAAGAGGGCAGATGAAAAAGTTTCCATAAATATAGCGAAAGAAAAAGAAACGGACAGTGATGATAATATGAATAACCAGAATTTAAGAGATAAAGCATATGAAGTGATTAAAGAAAAAATATCAAATTGTGAATATCAGCCTGGCCAGTTTCTGATTGAATCTGAGTTGATGAAAGAGGTAGGAAGCAGCAGGACACCGGTCCGCGAGGCGCTTAATAAGCTGGAACAGGAACGGCTTTTGAAAATCATGCCTAAGAGAGGAATCTATGTCAATGATATTACCTTGGGCCTGGTTAATGAAATCTTCGAAGTCAGATTGTTGGTGGAACCATATATCATCCAGTGTTATGGCAAGAATATTTCAAAAGACCTTCTAAGGCAGCAGAGGGAGCTTCTGGCTTCTGGTGGGGCTGCGGAGAATGCTGTACTCTTTGCCAGGGACAGGGATTTGCATCAGCTGATTGTCAACTCCAGTTGTAATGAATATATGATTACTCTTATGAATCAGATTTACACACAGAACCATCGGCTCCGCGTCATGACAGGCCAGAAGATAGAAAGCCGGTTGAAGGTTACCCAGGAGGAACATCTGGCTATCTGTGACTGCCTTCTTGCAGATGATATTAATCAAGCTGCAAAGCTTATGCAGGTTCATTTGATGAATTCTAAGACAGCATCTGTTAATGTGATGCTGAATACGAATTCCAAGATGGGGATGGGGTCTTGAAATGGGGAGTTTGGATGGAATTGGGAGTGAATGCTCCAAGTGCATGCATTTACCCGCTATATACCACGGCTTTTACGTTTCATATATCCACATCAGGGAGAAAAGACTGGTTGGCTCAGATAATGCCAGTACCCGCGAAAGATTTCCTGTTAGGTGGATTCAAAAATCAATTTAGAAATTAAAAAACAGTGTGCAGGGGCATAGCATCGTAGCCTGGCACACTGTTCTTGTTTTTACGCTTCCTGTTTTTCTCTTTTCTTTAATTTTGAAATATGTGCTTATCTCCCCGCCTCCCTGCTCCATCACATCCCGGCTCAATTCGTCAAAAACCCTTTCCCGATAATCTCGCTGGAATTCGATATCAGCATAAACGCCGTAGGCTCAATCCCGCGTATATAGTTGCGCAGCTTCAGGGCCTGGCTGCGCTTCATGGTGGTCATGATGACGGTCTTTTCGTTATGGGAAAATGCTCCCTGCGCGTGGTAGACCGTAGCGCTTCTGTGCAGCGTGTTAATGATGTAGTCACAGATGGGGTCCGGGTTATCACATATGATATTGAAACATTTGCATAGGTTGATGTTCTGGATGACATCGTCAATCACAAGGGACTTGGCCGCAAGGCCAATGGTGGAGAACAGCCCTGTCTCCGGCCCGAATATAAAGAAGGAGGAAGCCACGGCAGCCACGTCCACCAGCATGAGGACGGTTCCGATATTAAGGCTGGTGTGCTTTTTTAATATCATGGCAATGATATCGGTCCCTCCGCTGGACGCCCCGATATTAAACAGGATGGCGGTGCCCACGGCCGGAAGGAAGATTGCAAACAAAAGCTCCAGCAGAGGTTCTTCTGTCAGGGGCCGGGCCAGGGGGCAGATGCGCTCCAGCATGGAAAGGCTGACCGACATAAGCATACTGGCATAAACCGTCTTAAGTCCGAACCCTTTTCCAAGGAAAATAAAGCCCAGCAGGAGCAGGGCCGTGTTCACAATGAATGTGAAATCGCCTGCAGACCAGCGGGTTGCCTCGCTGACCACGGTGGAAAAGCCTGTCACACCTCCAAATGCAAAATGATTTGGAAATTTGAAAAAGTAAATCCCCACTACCATAATCCAGATACTTAAAGTAATGACACCATACTCGGCGGCCATGCGCCAGAATGGATTTTTCAGTTCTTTCATAATCCCTGCTTCCCGGACGCAGTTACGCAGGCCGGAAAGTTTACCCCCTTTGCGGTTTTGCCGCATTGATATTATCAGTCCAACCATATAATAAGCGGAAAGGGCCACAAGTGCAATCACATTTTTTGCTGAAATAGCTACAACCATGGGGCTGTAGCAAAAGGCGGGAGGAGGGGGATTCCCGGGATATCCGGGAGGGGGATATAAGGGAAATATGGAATTTGGTAAATTTGGGTAAAACACAGCATTTTGGGTATTTTTGTATAAATTCAGCTTGTAACCACAAGATATATGGTTTATAATGGGAACCGTGGCTCTGAAACGCGGCTGGTATCTGTGCGGTAAGGGTTATGTATGGAAGGAACATAAGGAGATAATAATGAGATTATGAATGATACGTATATAAACGCGGTGGTCCATGGGACCGGGAATCCGGGGCTTATGGAATGCCTTAGGGGAATAGAACGGGATTTTACAGGTGAAGGCTATGGGCTGGAGCTTTTATTTGAGCGCAGCAGGGCATTTGAAAAAGCGCATATGACTGCGGAGGAACACATGGAGGCGCTTATCAGGTCCGCGGCGGAGCTGACCTCCAGGGAGGCGCCAAGGTGGGAGTTTGCAGCGGCCAGATTGAGGTATTGCCAGTTTGAACAGGAAGTAAAGGAGCGTCTTGGTACACTGGGCATTGTCTCCCTCTATGATAAGCTTAAATACCTGACAGACCAGGGGCTTTACGGGGCGTATATCCTGGAGAACTACAGCAGGGAGGAAATTGCACAGGCCCAGGGATTCATCCGTGAGGAGCGCAACTGCCTGTTCACCTATGCGGGGCTGGACCTGCTGCTGAAGCGCTATGTGATTCAGGACCGTGAGCGCCATGGCCTGGAGACGCCCCAGGAAATGTATCTTGGGATTGCGCTGCACCTGGCCATGAAGGAAAAGAAAAATGTCAGGATGGAGTGGGTGCGCCGGTTCTATGACATGCTCAGCCAGATAAAGGCCACCATGGCTACCCCCACCCTTTCCAATGCCAGGAAGCCATACCACCAGCTTTCCAGCTGCTTCATCGATACGGTGCCGGACAGCCTGGAGGGAATCTACCGAAGTGTGGATAACTTTGCCCAGGTCAGCAAATTCGGTGGAGGAATGGGCCTGTATTTTGGAAAGGTAAGGGCAACCGGCAGCAGCATACGCGGTTTTAAGGGAGCTGCGGGCGGGGTAATCCGCTGGATAAAACTGGTCAATGACACAGCCGTGGCCGTGGACCAGCTGGGGATGCGCCAGGGCGCTGCCGCGGTTTATCTGGACGCCTGGCATAAGGACCTGCCTGAGTTCCTTCAGCTGAGGACGAATAACGGGGACGACAGGATGAAGGCCCATGATATCTTCCCGGGGGTCTGTTACCCGGACCTGTTCTGGAAGCTTGCAGAGGAAAGCCTGGACCAGGACTGGTATCTCATGTGTCCTCATGAGATAGAGGCGGTCAAAGGTTACTGCCTGGAGGATTCCTATGGAGAGGAGTGGGAGGAACGGTACTGGGACTGCGTGAGGGACCAGCGCATTTCCAAACGCACGGTTCTGTTAAAGGATGTGGTGAGACTGATCCTTAAATCGGCAGTGGAAACAGGAACGCCCTTTGCCTTTAACCGCGATATAGTGAACAGGGCCAATCCCAACAGCCATAAGGGAATGATATACTGTTCCAACCTCTGCACCGAGATTGCCCAGAACATGTCGCCTGTGGAATCCGTGTCAACGGAAATCCTGAACCGGGAGGGCGACACCGTAATCGTGAACACCACCAGGCCGGGTGATTTTGTGGTGTGCAACCTGGCAAGCCTCTGCCTTGGCAATATCGATGTGACCAGCGACAGCGAGGTGGAGGAGATTGTGTCCACTGCCGTGCGTGCGCTGGATAATGTGATTGACCTGAACTTTTATCCCCTTCCCTACGCAAAAGTGACCAACGCACGCTACCGGAGCATCGGCCTGGGGGTCAGCGGGTATCATCATATGCTGGCAAAGCACAGGATCAGGTGGGAAAGCGAAGAGCACCTTGCATTTGCAGACCAGGTGTTTGAGCGGATTAATTATGCGGCCATCCGGGCCAGCAGCGCGCTGGGCGCGGAAAAGGGAAGCTATGAATATTTCCAGGGCAGCCAATGGCAGTCAGGGGAGTATTTTAAAAAGAGGGGATATGAAGGCGGACGATGGGATGGGCTGGCCGCGCAGGTGGCCGCACAGGGGATGCGCAATGCATGGCTGATGGCGGTGGCTCCTACCAGCAGCACCAGCATCCTGTCCGGGACAACCGCCGGCCTGGATCCTGTGATGAAGCGTTTCTTCCTGGAGGAAAAGAAAAATTCCATCATGCCAAGGGTGGCGCCTGAGCTGGATATAAGTACCTTCTGGCTGTATAAAAGCGCATACACCATTGACCAGACCTATACGGTGCGGGCAGCCGGGGTGCGCCAGCGCCACATCGACCAGGCACAGAGCGTGAACCTGTATATTACCAACGAATATACCATGCGCCAGCTGTTAAACCTCTATATCCTGGCCTGGGAACAGGGCGTCAAGACCATCTATTATGTGCGCAGCCAGTCGCTGGAGGTGGAGGAGTGCGAGAGCTGTTCCAGCTGAGTGCGGCAGGCTGGTGCGCAGTCCCAAGATTCATATACCATTATTAATAAGGAGCACGACATGACAGTTTTAAAGGCAAAATCCCTGTTTAACCCACAGGGTGACACGGATAAGAACAGCCGGAGGATGATTGGGGGCAATACCACCAATCTCAACGACTTTAACAATATGAAGTACACCTGGGCCAGCGCCTGGTACAGACAGGCCATGAATAATTTCTGGATACCGGAGGAGATTAACCTGAGCACGGATGTGAAGGATTACCGGAACCTGTCCGCGGCGGAGCGGGAGGCATTTGACAAGATACTCAGTTTCCTGGTATTCCTGGATTCCATACAGACAGCCAACCTCCCCTGTATCGGCCAGTACATAACGGCCAACGAGGTGAACCTGTGCCTGACCATACAGGGATTCCAGGAGGCGGTGCACAGCCAGAGCTACAGTTATATGCTGGATTCCATATGCAGCCCCGTGGAAAGGGACCGGATCCTTTACCAGTGGAAGGAGGATGGACACCTTCTGAAACGGAACACATTTATCGGGAACCTTTATAACGAGTTCCAGGAAAGAAAGGATGACATCACCCTCCTGCGGGTCATGATGGCGAATTACATCCTGGAGGGCATATATTTTTACAGTGGCTTCATGTTCTTCTACAACCTGGGCCGCAACGGGAAAATGCCGGGAAGCGTCCAGGAAATCCGCTACATCAACCGGGATGAGAATACCCATCTGTGGCTGTTCCGCAGCATGATAGGAGAACTTAAGAAAGAAGAACCGGGCCTGTTCACACCGGACAATGTGAAAATGCTGGAGGACATGCTGAGGGAAGGCGTGAGCCAGGAAATAGAATGGGGCTGTTATGTGATTGGGGATGAGGTGCCGGGACTGACAAAGGACATGGTATCGTCCTATATCAAATACCTGGGGAACCTGAGGTGGACCGGCCTGGGCTTTGAGCCGCTGTATGGAGGATATGAGAAGGAACCGGAATCCATGGCATGGGTGAACCAGTATTCCAATGCCAATATGGTAAAGACGGATTTCTTTGAGGCCAAGAGCACGGCCTATGCAAAGAGTGCGGCGATTATTGATGATCTGTAGGGAAGGTTTAAGGGCGCATAGGGGTTGAAGTATCTGTGCATTGTAGTAGAATGATAGGATGAAGCATTAGAAGTAATGGGAGGAATTGGGAAATGGGAAATGATGGGCTGAATCCGGAGGAAGCAAAGGCTGGAATTTGGGAATCGGACGCGGAGCATGGATTGGATGATGAGGCCTGGGACCTGGCCGGACAGCTGGTAAGGATTGACAGTTCAGACCCCGGCGCCTATGAAGGGCGGATTGAGGGATGGATAAAGGAATGGCTGGTACGCAAGATACAGATGGCGGGAGGAAGCCTGGCAGGACGGATGGAACTTAAGGAGCAGGAAGTGCTTCCCGGACGCTTCAACCTGATGGCGCGCATACCGGGCAAATCTGAAAAACCGGGACTTACTTACATATGCCATATGGACACGGTGATGCTGGGGGATGGATGGAATGAGGATACGCCTGCCCTGGGAGCTGTGGTTACACAGGAGGACGGCGCGAAGCGGCTTTACGGAAGAGGGGCCTGCGATATGAAATCCGGGCTTGCCTGCGCCCTGACAGTATTTGCACGGGCAGTGGAGCTGGTGGGGAAGAAGGGGCAGCTTCCGGACAGGGCCTTTACCTTCATCGGAACCGTTGATGAGGAGGATTTCATGCGGGGCGTGGAGCGGGCCATACAGGATGGCTGGGTTTCTGCACAAGACTGGATACTGGATACAGAGCCTACGGACGGGCAGATCCAGGTGGCCCACAAGGGGCGGACCTGGTTTGAGCTTACCATGGACGGAATCACGGCCCATGCCAGCAATCCATGGAAGGGTGCGGACGCGATTGCAGCCATGGCAGAGGCGGTCAGCTTCATCAGGAAGTCCGTCGCGGCCTGTCCGTCCCACCATGACCTTGGGGTTTCCACCGTGACCTTTGGACAGATAACCGGAGGCTACCGCCCGTATGTGGTGCCGGATACCTGTAAGGTGTGGATTGACATGAGGCTGGTGCCGCCCACGGACACCAGGGCCGCGGAGCGGATCGTGAAGCAGGCCATAGAACTGGCGCAGCAGGAAGTCCCCGGCGTGAAAGGCCGTTATGTCATAACCGGCGACCGTCCCTATGTGGAGAAGGACGATGGTTCCCTGCTCCTTGGGCATCTGAAGCAGACCTGCGATGAGGTGACCGGCATGGATACTGTCATCGGGGCGTTTAACGGTTATACGGACACGGCTGTCATTGCCGGGACCCTGGGGAACCATGACTGTATGTCCTATGGGCCGGGAAGCCTGGAGCTGGCCCATAAGCCCAATGAGTATGTGCCTTATGAGGATGTGTGCAGGTGCAGGCGGGTGCTGTGGCGGCTGGTGGAACGGACGGTTTTTTAGAGCGTGCTTGAAAATTCATTCCCGCCATCTGCACCCCCCACATCGCGGCATATTTGGTCCCAATTCGGTCAACGTAGCCCGCTACGCCTCCCTCATCGGGACCAAATCTCCCACGAAGTGGGACGCACAGCTGACGGAAAGCAATTTTCAAACACGCTCTAGGGCCTGTTTATCTGCGGTTCATATACCTCCACAGTGTGGTCCGGCTGATTCCAAGCTGTTTCGCTGCCGCGCTTTGGTTGCCGTTGTTCTGGGACAGTACCTGTCCGATTATATCGCAGGTAATCTCGTCTAAGGTACGGTTTATATCCAGACCTGTATGGCGGGTCTCCTCTGTCTGGCCGGAGCCGGTAAAGGAGGAGGCCCTTTCCTTTTCTAAAAGTGACCTGACGTCACGGGCGCTTATATACGGTGTGGAGGTAATGACTGCCAGTTCATTGATGACCCGCTTGAACTGGGTGTAGTTATACGGCCAGTCATATGCCTCCAGCAGTGCCATGGCCTCCGGTTCGAACCCGATGATCTGGCGGGCCAGCTCCACGTTCAGGTTCCCAAGGTACAGGCTTGAAATGGTGGGGAGTTCCTCCATCCGTTCACGCAGGGGCGGCAGATGGATGGTCATGCAGGAGAGCAGGTTGACAAATTCCCTGGCAGCAGACGGCAGGGCGGTTTGGCTGGCGCTGACACAGGAGAATATAAGCCGGTTCCGCTTGTCCAGATTCATGTCCAGTATGATGGAAAGAAGCTGTTTGCGCCGTTCCGAGGGAAGCTCCTCGATATTTTTAAAATATATCGTATTGTTGTTATCATTTAACGGTGAGTTGTAATGATTGGTTAAAAAGCCCCAGCTCTTGTCATTGACAAGACTGCAGTTAATGGCGATAAGCGGATTGTGCTGCAGGGAGCTTTGTGCATAGATGGCCCGGGCAATCTGTTCCTTTCCCGTGCCCTCCTCGCCTGAAATCATAACCGGAAAGCTGCTCTGGCTGATCTGCTCCACCGTATTCCTTAAACCCTGCATGGAGCCTGTGATACTGTAGAAACTGTTGTAAAAATGCTGTTCCGCCTCCCGCTTGTTGGAAAACAGGATGCCGTATTTGCTGGTGGCCATGGGTACCTTGGTGGATGACACGTAAAACACGGCGTAACGGTGCAGGGACTTTTCAATCACACGGCTGTTGATGGAGAACAGGTTGCCGTCAATGTTGCGGAATGCCTTGTAATTATCCCCGTTCAGTGTCTCGGGTATCTCCCTGCGCAGGATATCGGTGATTTCAGAATCATCGTTGTCCCAGGTGGTGAAGTACAGGTTCTGCTTTTCATCAAACACAAACGTATAGGAATTTTCCCCGCGGATGATTTCGCCCAGAAGGGAATTTTCCTCTTTGATATTGGCATAGCTGATGCAGAGCTTGTATGCCTGGTCAAACGCATTCTCGATGCTTTCGTTGCCCGAGGTAATAAGGATGGAATTCAGCCCCAGCTTTTTGGCGGTTGTATTGGCAATCATGTCACACAGGATCATGCGGCATCCGTTCTTCTTTAAATCCCGCAGGGTGGATTCCACTTCATTTTCATTGTGTATGGTCACGATGTCTATCTTATATTGCAGCAGATCGCAGAGCAGGTGGGCGCTGCTGGTGATGCTGGGGAACCCGACCACGGCGTACTTGTCGGAATAGTTCTCAGCCAGCTTCATGGCCCTCAGTATATCGTAGACGGACAGGCTGATTTCGATGACAGGTATATGGGTCACCTTGCCAATCATTTCCGCTGTGCCGCCCCGCGATATGATGACGTCATAGTTTCCCTGGATATTCTTCTGGGCGATATCAACCCCCTTTTTTAAATCCCCCACATACACATCCATTTCCATCTGAGGCCTTTTCCGGGCCAGCTTTTCCATCACATTTTTCATTGCTTCATAAGGGGCGATTCCAAGGACTTTAATCTTAGGCGATTCCATATAAGCACCTCCGCTGTTTCTATCTGAAACAAGTGTAACATAATTGAACATATAAATCCAGGGGTAGAATTAAAATGTTTCATATATGAACATAAAAGACGAGAAAAGCAGTTGAAAACCCAGGCAATATTTAGTAAACTGAAACAGAACTAAGAGAGAAACAATAAAAAACTAAACCTGTATGTTCATAAATGCAACATACGGGGACTGGCGGTGATTGAGTGATAACCTTACTGATAATAGCGGATGATTTTACAGGTGCTCTGGATACGGGAGTCCAATTCGCGGCGGCTGGCACCGTTGTGAGGGTGGTTACGGATATCCGGTATGATTACAGGAAGGCGGACGAGGGAGTCAGGGTCCTGGTAATGGATGCCGAGACAAGGCATCTTGACAGCAGGGATGCTTATGAAGTGGTGTGGAATATCACAAAGAGGGCCATGGCCTGCGGCATACCATTTATTTATAAGAAGACAGACTCGGCATTACGGGGGAATATCGGCAGTGAGCTGACCGCGCTCTTAGACGCATCCGGTCAGGACATCCTTCCTTTCATTCCTGCATTTCCACAGATGGGCAGAACCACAAGGGAAGGAATCCATTACATAAATGATGTTCCTGTAAAGGACAGCGTATTTGGGAAAGACCCCTTTGAGCCGGTCACCTGTTCATTCGTACCTGATATCATCCATCAGCAGAGCAACATCCGGGTTGAAGTGATTAAGGAAGAGGATGGGGACGGCAATACGGCCCTGATGGAAGATGGGCAGGCGCCGGACGATGGCCCGCTGTCACGCATAGCTGTATATGATGCACGGTCACAGGAGGGCCTGACAGCCGCCGCTTTGGACCTGTACCGTAAAGGCCGGTTGTCGGTCATGGCCGGATGCGCGGGATTTGCATCGGTACTGCCCGGACTTTTGGGCCTGGAGGGCCGGGAATCCTATGCGCCGGAATTCATACCCAGGTTCCTGGCAGCCTGCGGAAGCGTGAATCCCATCACAAAAAAACAGCTGGATTATGCGGAGGAACATGGATTCACCAGAATACGGCTGACACCCAGGCAAAAGCTGGACAGGGGATTCTGGAAGACGGATGAGGGGCAGGCAGTGCTGAAAAAGTGGATGCTGCAATTCCGGCTGGAACGCAGGTCCATCCTTGACAGCAATGATTACGACGGGACGGATGAGACCATGGAATATGCCAGGGAAAAGGGCATCAGCCTGGATGAGGTGAGGACCAGGATAGCGGATTCCATGGGTTATATCCTTAAGCATATGGTGGAACGCGGTCTCAACAGTACGCTTTTGATAACAGGAGGCGACACGCTTCTGGGATTCATGAATCAGATAAAGGTCTGTGAGATGGAACCGGTCTGCGAGATGGCGCCGGGAACCGTGCTGTCACGCTTTAAGATTAATGATAATATGTATCAGGTCATATCCAAGTCAGGCGGCTTTGGGACAGAGGACCTGCTGGTACAGCTGGCGGATACGATATTGTATAAGAAAGAGAGGGTATTATGCTGACACAGTATATATTAAAGATGCCTCATGTGGTTTACAGCGGTGAGGGAGCCTTGGACCATATCAAGGAGATTGCCGGAACATGTGCCGGGAAAGCAGTTGTGTTCAGTGACAAGGGAATCATGGCTGCCGGACTCCTTGAGAAACCATTATCCCTGCTAAAGGAGGCGGGGGTAGGATATTCGGTCTTAGACGGACTGCCTGCAGAGCCTGACTGTGATGAGGCCCAGAAGGTCATTGACGCTTTTAAGGCTGAGAAGGCCGGACTTATTATAGCAGTTGGCGGTGGAAGCGTGATGGATATCGCGAAGCTGGCCTCGGTCCTGGCAACGGACGCATACACGGTCAGGGATTTGCTTGATGATCCCTGTCTTGCAAAGAAATGCGTCCCAACCCTCATGATACCCACCACGGCAGGGACTGGTTCCGAAGCAACCCCCAACAGCATTGTGGCGGTTCCTGAGAAGGAGCTGAAGGTAGGGATTGTCAACGATGCGATGATAGCTGACTATGTAATCCTGGACGGGGAAATGATTAAAAACCTTCCAAGGAAAATCGCGGCAGCCACGGGTGTGGACGCCCTTGCCCATGCGATTGAGTGTTATACTTCCAATAAGGCCAATCCCTTCAGCGATACATTTGCACTGGAAGCCCTGGATTTAATCCTTACCAATATAGAAAGGGCGTGTGATGACCCCGATGCCCTGGATGCCAAAAACGCCATGCTCATAGCCGCCTTCTATGCGGGCGCAGCCATAACCGCATCAGGAACAACGGCAGTTCATGCACTGTCCTATCCCCTGGGAGGAAAGTACCATATACCCCATGGCGTTTCCAATGCCATGCTCCTGGTACCGGTGATGAAGTTTAACGAACCGGCCTGCAGGGACAGATTCGCGGCAGCCTATGACCGGATAGCCGGAGGCAAAGGCATGCCCCAGAGGACACCGGAGGAAAAGTCGGCCTGGATCATACGCCGTCTGGACGAGATAGTAACCCATCTTGAGATACCGTCCAGCCTCAGGGAGTACGGGGTTGGGGATCAGGACCTGGATGCACTGGTGGAGGCAGGCATGGACGTCAAGCGGCTTCTGGTGAATAATATGCGGGAAGTCACCCCTGAGGATGCCAGGAAACTGTATATGGAAATCATGTAAAATGCAGGAATACAAAGAATACATGTAAAATGAAGGAATACAAAGATGCATGTAAAATGCAGGAATACAAAGGTACATGTAAAATGCAGAAATACAAAGATGCATGTAAAATGTTGGAATAAAGAAATACATGTATAATGTTGGAATAAAAAGAATAGCAGGATTTGGCATAGAAGGAGGAGGAACAACAGGATGAAAAAGGTGGAAATCAAGGGAATCATCCCGCCGATCATTACGCCCATGAATGAGGACGAGACCATCAATGAGGCAGAACTGAGGAACCAGGTCAACCGCCAGATAAAGGGAGGCGTCCACGGCCTGTTCCCATTTGGGACGAACGGGGAGGGATACATATTAAGCGAGGCGGAAAAAGAGCAGGTCCTGGGCATTGTGATAGATGAGACAAAGGGACGGGTTCCGGTCTATGCGGGAACCGGGTGCATCAGCACAAAGGATACCATCCGCCAGTCCAGGATGGCGCAGTCCCTGGGAGCGGATGTGCTCTCCATCATTACCCCGTCCTTTGCCGCGGCGTCCCAGAATGAGCTGTATGAGCACTACCGTGCAGTGGCAGAGGCAGTGGATATGCCCATTGTCCTCTACAATATACCGGCCAGGACCGGCAATGCCCTGGCGCCGGCAACGGTTGCCCGTCTAAGCAGGATAGAAAATATTGTAGGGGCCAAGGACAGCTCCGGCAATTTTGACAATATGCTCCAGTACATTGAACAGACCAGGGAAAGCGACGGCTTCGCCGTGCTGTCCGGCAATGATTCCCTGATACTCTGGAACCTCCTGGCAGGGGGGACGGGCGGCATCGCAGGATGTGCAAACGTATTTCCGGAGGTGATGGCGTCCATTTACGATTACTTTGTGGCAGGCGATATGGAAAATGCCAGGAAGGCCCAGGACAGCATCCGTTCCTTCCGCGCATGCTTCCGGTTCGGCAATCCCAATACCATTGTAAAGACAGCGGTAGCGCTTTTGGGATATCCGGTAGGAAAATGCAGGGCGCCGTTTAACCAGGTGCCGGAAGAGGGCATTGAGGCGTTAAAGAAGGTGCTGGCTGAAAACCATGAGAAAGGGATGTGCTGACAGATATGGATGAGCGTCTGATAATTGGGATTACAATGGGGGACCCGGCCAGTATAGGACCGGAGATTACGGTAAAGGCCCTGGCCAACAATGAGATTTATGACAAATGCCGTCCGCTGGTCATCGGGGATGCGGGCGTGATGGAGGCAGCAGTTAAAATTGTGGGAAAAGAGGATGTCAGGATACATCCGGTCCATTCCGTAGAAGAGGCCCTGTTCCAGGCAGGTACCATAGATGTGTATGATATGGATCTGGTGGACGTGGATAAGCTGGAACGTGGAAAGGTATCCGTGATGGCCGGGGAGGCCGCGTTCCGTTACGTGGAAAAGGTGATACAGATGGCCATGGCCGGGGAGGTTGACGGCACGGTCACCAATGCCTTTAATAAAGAAGCCATCAACATGGCCGGACATCATTACTCAGGCCATACCGAAGTGTATGCGGATATGACAGGAACCAAAAAATATACCATGATGCTGGCCCATGAGAATATCCGGGTAGTGCACGTATCTACCCATGTATCCCTGCGGGAAGCCTGTGACCGGGTGAAGAAGGAACGGGTGCTGGAGGTCATACGCATTGCATACCAGGCCTGCAGGGACCTGGGGCTGGAACAGCCAAGAATCGGCGTGGCAGGCCTTAACCCCCACAGCGGGGAGAACGGCCTCTTCGGCAGGGAGGAGATTGACGAGATCATCCCGGCGATTGAAGCTGCCAAGGCAGAAGGAATCCAGGCAGAGGGCCCGGTTCCGCCGGATACAATCTTTTCAAAAGCCAGAGGCGGGTGGTATGATATGGTGGTGGCCATGTATCATGACCAGGGACATATCCCGCTGAAGGTAATTGGCTTCGTATATAATCAGGAACAGCAGAAATGGGATGCGGTCGCGGGTGTTAACATAACGCTGGGGCTTCCCATCGTAAGGGCCAGCGTGGACCACGGAACCGCATTTGACCAGGCGGGCCAGGGAATCGCAAATGAGTTAAGTCTGATAAATGCCATTGATTACGGCATTCGTCTTTCAAAAAGCAATAAAGCAAAAACTGTAAAAAGAACAATAGACGGAGGGTTAAGTAAATGAAAAAGACAATGAAGAAATTATTTGCATTCGGTATGGCAGGTATGATGGCAGCAGGGCTGGCAGGCTGTTCCGGTTCAACCCAGGAAACCACTGTGGCTGCTTCGGTGACAGAAGCACAGGCTGACACGCAGGCCGGGGAAAGCGCGGCCAGCCAGACAGACGGTGCCTATGCGGTAACGGCACCGGTTGAGATTACATTTGCAACCCAGGACGTAGGGACCACGGCATATGTATATGCGTCCACGATGGCAAATCTGTTTACGGATGCATTTCCAAACGGCTCTGTCATTGATGTGACCACCACATCCCCAGGCGGCGTGGGTTCCCCTGTGATTCTTGAAAATAACCAGTGTAATGTGACAATCAGCAACGGCGCTCCTGCAAAATGGGCTTGTGATACAGGGATTCTTGGAAATCCGCCCACAGAAAGCGTAAGAGGCCTTGCAGGCGGCCTGGACAAGGCAATCCTCAACGTGATTTTTACCCAGTCGTTTGTTGATAAGACAGGTATCACAACGGTTGAGGAGCTGGTTGCCCAGAAGTATCCAGTCCGCATAGCAGTTAAATCCTCCGGCGCATTCGGGGAGCTGGCCTGCAATAAGGTGCTGGAAGTGCTTGGGGTGAGCTACGAGGATGTTGAGTCCTGGGGAGGAAGCGTTACCCAGACAGGTTCAGATGCAATTGTCAGCCTGTTAAAGGATGGCAAGGCAGATATGACGATTGACCATATCGCGCCGGGACAGTCCGCCACATCCGAACTGTGTATGACAGCAGATATGTATTTCCCTCAGTTAAGTGACGATACCCTGGAAAAGCTGACAAAAGAAGGCTTTGACTATACCGTCATTCCGGCAGGAACCTGGTCAGGCCAGGACGCGGAAATCAAAACAGTCGGTTCCCCGCAGGTAATCCTTGTATCCGCTGAGCTGGATGATGCCACTGTATATACAATGACAAAGGCCCTGTGTGAGAACACACAGACACTTGTGAACGCAAGCGCCGCCCTGGAGGCATTTGATCCTGAGACTGCATGGGAGCCCATTAAGCTGGGCGCTCCGATCCATCCAGGCGCTGAGGCTTATTATAAGGAAATGGGTTATATGGAATAAATGACATTTGTCTGACAGAAAGGGGCAAATAATGGAAAGAGTAAAAATACCACCCAAGAAAATGGCCTATATTGCAGTCGGTACGGTCTGGATCCTGTTTCAGTTATATCTGGCGCTGGTGTCCCCGCTGCATCCCATGCTGCAAAGCCCGGTGCACCTGATGTTTGCGCTGCTCATTGTATTCCTCAACAACCCGGCTGACAAGAAGTCAGGGAAGCCGTGGATGAAGGCTTTGGATATACCGGTTTATGCAGGCATAGCCTTTGTCCTGTACTATGTGATTGCCAATACTGCACGTCTTACTTCCCGCGTGCAGTATGTATCACCTGTTACAATGATTGATAAGATTGCCATGGTGGTATGTATCATCATACTTCTGGAGGCAGTCAGAAGGACACTGGGAACCATTCTGTTCGGATTCATCCTGTTCTTCATTGTATACTTCTGGTTCGGGAAATATTTTCCATCCATCTTCCGGTTTAAAGGGACCAATATGCAGCAGTTCACGGAACTGATGACCATGGGTTCCAGCGGTATCTATGGGACCCCGCTGTATACATCGGCCAGCAGCCTGTTTTACTTCATGCTTTTCGGCGTATTCTTTTCCGAATGCGGAGGCGGACAGCTTCTCATTGACCTGGGCATGAAGGTGTCCAAGAACGGCGCCGGCGGTCCTGCAAAGGCAGCCGTCATCTCCTCCGGCCTTATGGGAATGATTTCAGGAAGCGCCGTTGCCAACGTGGCAACCACCGGTGTCATGACAATTCCCATGATGAAGAAGATTGGCTATGAACCACACCAGGCAGGGGCCATTGAAGCGGTTGCATCCACCGGCGGACAGATCATGCCCCCGATTATGGGCGTGGGCGCGTTCATCATGGCGGAAATGCTGGGGGTTCCATATAAGACCATTGCATTTGCAGCCTTGATTCCTGCCATTGCCTATTTTATGTCCGTGTTCCTTCTGGTTACATTCATGGCTGATAAAAAGAGCATGATTGACGGGGCACAGAAGGCAGAGGCAATCCAGACCGAGAAGATACTGCCAAGACTGTATCAGATCATTCCCGCCATTGTGCTGGTTTACTACATGATATCCGGCGCATCCCTGATGCGGAGCGGCATGATGGGTATCTTCACCTGCCTTATCATCAATGTCGTGAGCAAATTTGTTTTAGGCGGAAAGTACTGTGTCAGCCTTAAGAAACTGGGGGAAACCGCTCTTCAGGGAGTGAAGCAGGCTTCTGAAATTGCCGTGCCCACAGCTGCATGCGGAATCATCATCGGCGTTGTCATCCAGTCCGGCCTGGCAACCAAGGTATCCAAGCTTATAGCCAATGTGGGATCCAGCTATTTGATTATTGCACTTTTGATTACAATGCTGGGATGCATGCTTTTAGGAATGGCGCTTCCTACGGTGGCGGCTTATCTGGTGGCAAATGTCCTGTTCGTGCCAACCCTGATTGGCCTTAACATCCAGCCTTTGCAGGCAAATATGTTTGTATTCTATTTTGGTATCATGGCTCAGATCACACCGCCTGTGTGCGTGGCGTCCTTCACTGCGGCAGGTATAGCGGGGGCGGATTCCATGAAGACGGGGCTGACGGGTTTTGCGTACGCATTGGTGGCGTTCCTCGTACCGTTCATTTTCATATACGACCCGTCCATCCTCCTGGTAGGAACGCCTCTTGAGATTGTCAAGGGAACCCTGATCCTGTTCCTTGGAACATACCTGCTGGCATCCGGAATGGCCGGATTCTTCCTGGTACCCTTAAATAGGATAGAGAGGGGAATCCTGCTGGCATCCGCAATCCTGATCATCCTTCCTGAGACAATCACTGATATCATAGGAATCGCGGTGGCAGTTGCATTCTTTGTCATCTGTTCAGCAAAGAAACGGAAATTCTACAGTAAGGACAGAGAAGAAAGTAAAGTCGTGGCATGATGGGGATGAAGGATATGTTAAAAGGAAAATCTGCTATTGTCACCGGTTCCAGTAAGGGAATCGGCAGGGCAATTGCCCTTGCACTGGCGGCAAACGGCGCTGACGTGGTGATTAACGGCAATGATGAAGAAAAGTTAAGGTGCGTGAAGGCAGAGGCAGAAGCCCTGGGAGTAAAATGCCGTGTTGTCAGGGGGGATATCTCTGACAGCGGCACGGCTGCCAGACTGGCTGGCGTCTGTATGGAAGCATTTGGGAAAATCGATATATTGGTGAATAATGCAGGCGTGAACAGCCGCATTCCTTTTCTGGAACTGACAGAGGAGGAGTGGCACAGGATGATGGGGATCAACCTGGACGGCGTATTCTACTGCTGTAAGGCCGTGCTCCCCCACATGGTGGAGAAACAGTCGGGAACCGTCATCAATATCTCATCCACGGCCAGTAAGACCGCCCATGCCAATGCCTCCATATGCTATGGGGCCAGCAAGGCGGCGGTCAATTCCATGACCCAGAAGCTGGCCTATGAGATGGGGCCGTACCATATCCGTGTAAACGGCATTTGCCCAGGCCCCATTGAAACGGATATGTCACTGCAGTGGACGGAGGAGTACCGCAGGAATGTGGTAAAGAAAATCCCCCTGGGGGTTCTTGGAACCACGGGAAATGTAGCCGATGTGGCTGTTTTCCTGGCCTCGGACATGGCGGGATTCATAAACGGGGAAACAATCAACGTAAACGGCGGAAGCTACATGAATTAGAGCATGTTTGAAAATTCATTCCCGTCATCTGCACGCCCCACTTCGCGGTATATTTGGTCCCAATTCAGTCAGCGTAGCCCACTACGCCTCCTTCATCGGGACCAAATCT
Organism: Clostridium pacaense; assembly: GCF_020709765.2. NCBI lineage: Bacteria > Bacillati > Bacillota > Clostridia > Eubacteriales > Clostridiaceae > Clostridium > Clostridium pacaense. Next base: position 22,341 of record NZ_JAJFEB020000010.1, on the reverse strand, counting down.
CCCACAAAGTGTGACGCACAGCTGACGGAAAGCAATTTTCAAACACGCTCTAGAGGACAGGCACATGGTTATTGACAAAACAGAGAACATATTATTTTATACGCCCATGATTCCCGCCCTCAGGGCAGGAATGGAGGCGGTCAAGGCGATGCAGAAGCTGGAGCCGGGCAAATATAAGTTTGACGGCGGTTTCTTTAACGTGCAGATGGGCGATACGAGACCCATGGATGAGGGGACCTTTGAGGCGCACCGCAGATATATTGATGTCCAGATCATGGCCGAGGGCTGCGAGGAACTGGCATGGGCGGATGTGGCGGATTTAAAGACCGTGGTCCCATATGATAAGGATAAGGATGCGGAGAGGCTTCTAGGGGATACCGGGAACCATATCCGGGTGGACAAGGGGATGTTCTACATTGCATTTCCCCATGACGGGCATAAGCCTGTATCCCATACGGATGAACCCCATTCTTTTACCAAAATCATTATGAAGATACCTGTAATGAGTTAGGGCGTGTTTGAAAATTACTTTCCGGCAGCTGCCCTAAGGAATCCACCAGAGGTACCCCCTTAGGACCAGACACGCCCTAGGCACTGGCACGATGGCATTCCACCGTGCCGGTACACTAATCGGAGGAATATATGGCAAAAAAACATGATGTTATCATTGTAGGCATGGGGCTTGCTTCCCTGGCAACAGCAGCAAGGCTCAGTGAACTGGGTGTAAAGGATATCGGTATTTACACCACTGCATATGGCGGAACACCATATATTGCAGCAATTAATTTCGTCCTGCCGGACAATCCTTACGGGGATACCATCGGGCAGTATAATGATGATATGATTCATGCAGGATATGGGATTAATAACAGGACGCTGGTCAGGGACATGACGGCCAGCACCATGGAGGGATACAATCTCCTCTGCCGCTGGGGTGTGGAATTTGCAAAAAATGAGGATGGGACTACAAAACTGAGGCATCTCTCGGGCCATACATATCCAAGGTCCCTGTGCTGTACCACTGAACTGATTGGCGTTGAGATCGTAAAGAAGCTGGTGGATGGACTGGAAGAAAATGGGATTCCCATCCACATGGGATATGAATGCCTTCATGTCCTGACGGAGGATGGACATGTCTGCGGAATCACGGTAAAAAATCCGGAAGGCGGAATCGAAAATATCCATGCGCCTGTTGTGGTGGCTGGCTGGGGCGGGGTAGGAAACCTGTTTGGGGTTTCCACATACCCTGGGGACATCAAGGGCAATACCCTTGCCATTGCAAAGGAAGCCGGAGCAGAACTGGTTGATATTGAATTCCTGGAATATGAACCGATGGTTGTAATGAGCCCACCCGGCGCAGTGGGAGAACCCTGCCCCACCGCCATGCTGGGTGAAGGAGCATACCTTCTCAATTCAGAGGGGGAGCGCTTCATGTTAAAAGTGAGGCCTCAGGGAGAAGGCGGTTCTCCTAAGACACTGATTAATAAGCAGATATGGAAAGAGGTTGACGCAGGCCGGGGAACGCCCCATGGCGGCGCGTGGGTGGATTTACGGCATATTGACAGGAATGTGTTAAAAGCCTATCCCTGGTTCTTCAACCGCCTGATGGATAATGGGGTGGACCCCAATCAGGAACTGGTGGAGGTTGGTCCTATGGCCCATAGTTTCTCAGGAGGAATCATGGTGGATGAAAATTATGAGTCCACCGTAGCCGGATTCTATGCGGTGGGGGAGGCCTGCGGCGGCGTACATGGGGCATGCAGGTGCGCGGGCAATGCAGCCAGCCAGGCCACCTTGTCAGGACTTCTCTGTGCCCAGGCCATTGCAGGTTTAAAGGCCTGCCAGCCTGAACCGGTCCATGACCTTCCGGCGGAATATAAGGAGGATGCAGGCGTATACGGAAGATATGTCCCTGAGGCAAAGGCAATTGCAGTCAAAGCCCTGGGAATCTACCGCAGGGGAGAGGAGCTTTTGCAGGCCAGGGCGCGTTTGGATGAAATGCTGTCCCAGCAGGAGATAAAGAAGGATACACAGGCGTTTCAGATTGTAAAGTCCATCCGTCTGATGGTGGAGGCGGCGTGGAACAGGAAAGAAAGCCGCGGGACACATATGAGGCTTGATTACCCGGAAGCGGATAAAGAATATGAGAAAGAATTTCCAATATAAAATTTTGCCTTTTTCTCCCGATTGTGCTATTATGTAACCAGTTCATATCAAAGGAGAAAAAGTACTATGAGAGAGACTGCGCTGGTAATCATGGCGGCCGGAATCGGAAGCCGCTTTGGAGGAGGAATCAAGCAGCTGGAACCAGTGGGACCAGGTGGGGAGATTATCATGGATTATTCCATCCATGACGCCATGGAAGCAGGTTTTAACAAAGTTATCTTTATTATCAGGAAAGACCTTGAGAAGGATTTTAAGGAAGTTATCGGCAACAGGATAGAAAAGCTTCTGCCTGTGGAATACGCCTATCAGGAACTGGACGCCCTTCCGGCTGGCTATGAGGTAACGCCCGGCCGTACAAAACCATGGGGAACAGGACAGGCCGTCCTTATGGTAAAAGGAATGGTGAATGGTCCCTTCCTGGTCATCAATGCAGATGACTATTATGGCAGGGAAGGCTTTAAGAAGATACACGATTACATGGTCAATGTCATGGACGGGGATTCAGACGTATATGACCTGTGCATGGGCGGATTCGTGCTTTCCAATACCCTGAGCGACAATGGCGCTGTTACCAGGGGCGTATGCCAGGTGGATGATGACGGTATCCTTAAGACGGTCAATGAAACTTATAATATCAGGATGACCGATGAGGGACTTTTGGCAACCGACGAGCAGGGTAATCCTGTCACGGTCAGCCCGGACCAGCCGGTTTCCATGAACATGTGGGGCATCCCGGCCGGATTCCTGGATGAGTTAGAAGCAGGCTTCCCTGCGTTCCTGGATAACCTGAAGGAGGGGGATGTTAAATCAGAATATCTTCTTCCCAGGATCATCGACAACCTGGTACAGTCAAAGCGTGCAAGGGTCACGGTCCTTGGCACCCCGGACAAGTGGTTCGGGGTCACCTATAAAGAGGACAAACAGGCCGTGGTGGATGCTGTCAGGGCGCTGATTGACGCCGGAGTGTACAAAGAGAAGCTTTACAGCTGATGAATAAAATCAGGGATGGATCTCCTGTTTATGAGGTCCTCCCTGATTTTTACGTATGTTGTAAATGCCCTGCTTTTCTTCTGTTACGGCATTTCTTTTGAGAGGGACCGATGGTCTTTTATGTGTCCCCGCTGAAATGATGTGTGTATCTGTCCCGCATTATATCCATGCACAATGCACAACCGTGTATCTTCCCAATCCGTTAAAATGTCCTTGTATCCGGGTCAGCGGCAAAGCCGACGCATCCCTTCAAACCGGCAATCAGCCGGACATCTGCTTCCTCCAGCTCAAAGTCGAAGACCCTGGCGTTCTCCTGGATCCGGGAAGGGGTGACTGACTTAGGAAGCGGCAGGTACCCTCTTTGCAGGCTCCAGCGGATGCAGATCTGTGCGATGGAACGCCCGTATTTGTCTGCTAGCTCCTGCATCTCGGGCACCTGGAAAATCTGTCCGATGCCAAGGGGGCTGTAGGCTTCCAGCAACATGCCCTTGGAGCGGCAGTAGTCCACAACCTCCTCCTGCGTTTCTCCTGGGCAAAGTTTCATCTGGTTCACCATTGGGGGGATGGTGGCGGTTTCCATCAGGGCTTCAATGTGATGCTGCCGGAAATTGCTGATTCCGATGGCGCGGATCCGGCCGGCTTTGTACAGTTCCTCGAATGCTTTCCAGCTGCCTGCATTAGCCTCCTGCCAATGGTCACGGAAGGCAATGGGGTTCGGCCAGTGAATCAGGAACATGTCAAGGTAATCAAGACCCAGTTTTTCCATGGTGCCCTCAAATGCCTCCATGGTCTTTTCGTAGCCGTGGGCCTGGTTGCTCAACTTCGAGGTGATGAAAAGCTCCTTCCGGTCGATGCCGCTCTCCTTTATGGCTTTGCCCACGCTGTCCTCGTTCTCGTACATTTCGGCGGTATCGATGTGGCGGTAGCCTGCCTCGATGGCGGCTTTCACCGATGATACGCAGACATCCCCGTCGGGAGTCTGCCATGTACCGAAGCCAATACAGGGAATTTCCACCCCATTGGACAGCCTGTAGCAATCAGTTAATGATTTCATTCTCTTTCCTCCTGTTCTGTTTCTTGACATATGATTGAATTGTGCTGTATGATAATCATAAACCTTAGCGTTAACGCTAAGTCAAGCTTTTTTTTGCGTTACCTCCGTAAAATGTAATATTAAATTCGTGTTTCACCAATTAAATTCGTGATTGACGATTTTAGTGTTACACTTATCATGGTATGATTATCCTGTTTTGTGTTACTTCGTTACTTAACGTTACCTAAAATATATTGGAGGTTCTTTCTATGGGATATACGATTAAATATGTAGCTGAAAAAACACACCTTAGCCCAAATACCCTTCGGTATTATGAAAAGGAAGGGCTGCTGCCCAACGTCAAGCGGACAGAAAGCGGAATCCGGTATTATACGGATGGGGACCTGGAGTGGCTGGGATTAATCACCTGCCTGAAAAACACAGATATGTCCATAAAGCAGATCCGCGACTTTGTCAATCTGTGCTACCAAGGACCTGAGACACTGAAGGAGAGATGTGAAATGCTGATTGAGCATAAACGTGAGGTCGAAGGACGTATTGCGCAGATGCAGCAGCACCTCCAGGTGGTGACGCATAAAATCCAGCGGTTTACGAGAGAATATGAGGAATTTTTGTCGGAAGATAAAGATTCCGGGACATCAGGGAGTGTTTGATTATTTTTGTACGCTGCCTGGCCGGAGGACAGGGATATCCCATTGGGGAAGTGGGACGCACGGCTGACGGACAGCGTACCCCGCCGAATCTTTCAGGATTCTTTTTCTGTTTATGAACACAAAAACGGGGCATACCACAGCAGGCTGTTTATCTGCTGTCATAGCAGCATTTTCCAGGCGGGCACGCGGATACTGTCAATCCGTGTGTCCCTTTTTCATGCATAATTTCAAAAGCCCAAGCCTATACTATAAAAACAGCCCTTATCAGCCAATGAATACCAATTTGCACGGTAAGGCCTGACATTTTAATAAATTTCGGGTGGACAACTTGGATATGAGATTATGGAAGACATTTAACATACAAAAACGGGAAGGCATTGCCTATTATAATACACAGTCAGAATTTGAGACAGAACAGTTCGCACTGCACCTGAACCGTCTAATCTGTGAGGAAATGACGGCTACCGGTAAGGACGGGGTCATGTTCCTGTGTATTGGCACGGACCGATCGACCGGGGACAGCCTGGGTCCGCTCATAGGGCATAAGCTGCGGGGCAGACGGCTGGCCGGGGCGGCGGTCATCGGTACCCTGGATAAGCCGGTACATGCCATGAACCTGGACCTTTACGCCAGGTATATAAAGCTTCACTACCCGGATTACGTGGTGGTGGCCATCGATGCCTCGGTGGGCAGTCCGGACCATGTAGGATATGCCACCTTGGGGCGCGGGGCGCTGCAGCCCGGGCTTGGGGTATCCAAGAACCTGGAGGCGGTGGGGGACATTTCCATCACAGGGATTGTAGGCGGGGCAGGCAGCCGCGACCCGGTCATGCTTCAGAGCGTCCGCCTGTCCATTGTCATGAAGATGGCGGACTGCATCTGCGAAGGAATCTGTCTTGTCGAACGATTATGGGATAATGCCGCCATAATATGACAGAATCTGCACATGGAATCTGCTATGCTTGTACAGATTAAAGACAGCGGGGTGATTCTATGGGAGAATTATATGAACCCTTTCCAAAGCTGCCGAAAAATATTCGGCAGATTGGGGAACGGGACCAGGTTTTAAAATTATATTTAGAAGATTATGTAAATACGTACTTAAGACGCCTCCAGCCGGCCAAGGGGGCTGATCTGCGTGTGGGTCTGCTCCTTGGAAGCAGGGAGACCCATGAGGACACGCCCTATGTATTCGTGGATGGCGCCCTGGAAATGGATTCTGTTACCGCGGAAGGCGAAAAGGTGGTATTTTCCGAGGATGCCTGGAAAAAGGCATATCAGGATGTGGAGCAGATGTTCCCCAAACGCACGGTGCAGGGATGGTTCCTGTGCGGCGGTCCGGGCTGTACCTTAAGCCCGCTGACATATTGGAAACAGCATAGCCAGTACTTTACAGGCAAGAACCAGCTGATGTATCTCAACTGCGGCCTGGAAGGGGAAGAGGCAGTTTACATAACATCCTCAGATGGATTTTATAAGCTGAGGGGATACAGTGTCTACTATGAGCGCAACCAGATGATGCAGGATTATATGATCCTGCGCAAGGACGTGCCCAGGGCAGAGGCGGAGGTTGACGATAAAGTCATACGTGATTTTAAGCAGCGCATGGACGAGCGTAAAAATGAAGCCGGACGCCACAGAAGCACGGTGGGCGTCCTGTCCGGGATTTGCAGCGTACTTGCTGTCACGGTCCTGGCCGGCGGGGTCGCCATGTTCAACAACTATCAGAAAATGCATCAGATGGAAAGCGTCATCGCCTCCGTGATGCCGGAAGGAAGCGTAAAGCAGGGCCTCCTTGCATCCGCCGGAAAAGGTTCCGGTAAAACGGAAAATTCCTCCGGCAAAGGCTGGTCATCCGTGGACGAGCCGGACTATGTGATTGAAGAAGCAGCGGGCAAGGTTTATCCTACTACGGCACCGGCAGCTGAAAATAATAAAGAACAATCCTCCCCGGTAACGCCGGAAACCATGCCGCCTGCTGAGAGCAGCGCGCGTCATGAGGGCGAAGGGGAGGCAGCTGCGGCAGGCCAGACGGGGCAGTCAGCGGGCCAGACGGGGCAGTCAGCGGGCCAGGCAGGGCAGTCAGCAGGCCAGGCAGGGCAGTCAGCAGGCCAATCCACAACACAGGCCAGCCAGCCCACGGGCCAGACAACCGCCCCGTCCGAAGCCCAGACAACGGCCTCATCCGAAGCCCAGACAACGGCCCCGTCCAAAGCCCAGACTGCCTCGTCACCCACTGGTGAAGGGACCGCCAAGGCATCTAGGGAAACAGCCTCATCGTCCAAGGAAGAGACAGCGCCCCCAGCCACCGGCGCCCGCGCAGATGCGTCAGCGGAGACTGTTTCGGCGGTTAACTACAGCGTTTATACGGTGGAAGACGGCGAGACATTGTATGGCATCTGTTTTAAGCTGTATCATAACCTGAAGCATATTGATGAAATCTGCCGGGTCAATGCACTGACAGACGAGAACAGCATCTTCGCAGGACAGAAGCTCCTTGTACCGTAGAAGAAAGTCCGGCTTCCGGAAAAAATTAATGCGTTTTACCCAGAATTGTTGTATACTATTGCATAGATGCAAAAGAGGATTGTTGGGAGAACGTAAGATGGGCAGTACCAATTCAATGAGCCGTGAAAATAAAAAGAAGCAGCTGAAGCGTCAGATTGTCCCTTCGAATAACCAGTATCAGGAGGAAGAAGACAGCCGGGATATTGTCCATAAAGCCCATAAGCGGGTGGTGAGGAAGCGGCTGACCATATTTCTGGTACTGGTTATTCTTGCGGCTGTGGTGGCCTTAGTGCTGCTCAGGTATGACCGTTATCACCAGTTTACGGATTATCAGGTCATATGGGAGAAAAATCTGATCAGTGAAGCCCAGGAGGCAGCTGTCCAGGGGGAGGGAAGCTTCTGCGGGTATATGGATTTTGGGGACGGTGTGCTTAAGTACACCAAGGACGGGGCCTCTTATCTGGATGCCCAGGGAAAGGTGGTCTGGGTACAGAGCTATGAGATGAAGACGCCCATGGTTTCCATTAACGGCGAGTACGCTGCAATCGGGGACCAGCAGGGCAACAGCATTTACATATGTAATAAGGGCGGACCCGTGGGAAAGGCCACCACGCTCCTGCCGATCCTGCGTGTGACGGTGTCGGCCAAGGGTATGGTAGCCGCTTTGCAGGAGGACTCCAAGGCCAGTTACATTTACTTTTATAAAAAGGATGGAAGCGCCCTTGATATCAATGTAAAGTCCCTGCTTTCCGGGGACGGGTATCCGGTGGACTTAAGCCTGTCCCCCAATGGTACCCAGTTAATTACCTCCTACATGTATCTGGACCAGGGAATCATCAAGTGCAAGATTGTTTTCTACAATTTCGGACTGGGTAAAAATGACCCCAGGAGGGTGGTGGGGATTTTCTTCCCCCAGGACCTGAATGATGCCATGGCGGGAAGGGTCAGGTTCCTGGATGAAAGCCATGCCGCTATATTTACGGATAAGGGCATCCAGCTTTTCTCCACCAGGGTGGAAACTTCGCCGGAGTCCGTGAACCAGATTCCCATAACCGAGGAAATCCGCAGCATTGCGTATACAGAAGACCATATAGGTCTTGTGACGGATAATGTGGAAGGGCAGGACCCATACAGCCTGAAGATATATGACAAAGAAGGCGCCCTTGTGTTTGAGAGGACGTTTAATTACCAGTACACTGGATTTGATATAGACGGAGGCCTGGTGTTATTGTATAATGATAGTTCCTGTAAGGTATTTAATATGACAGGGACGGAGAAATATAATGGGACATTCGATTTCACGGTCAATAAGGTTTCGGCAGGCAGGTTCCCTGGAACACTTCTTGTGATGGGACCGCAGATGATGATGGAAATCAAGCTGCAATAGCAGTATAAATATGAATGGAAAGGAAGTATATACCATGGGGATGAAATGTATCGGAGTTGACGTTGGAGGCACATCTGTAAAGATTGGGCTGTTTGAAGTGACCGGAGAACTGCTTGACAAGTGGGAAGTAAAAACCCGTAAGGAAGAAGGCGGCAGCCATATCCTGCCGGATGTGGCGGACTCCATCAGGGAGAAGATGGCGGCAAAGGGCCTTGACCTTAAAAAGGACCTGGCAGGTGTCGGTTTAGGTGTGCCGGGACCGGTGCTTCCCGACGGATACGTGGAGGTATGTGTCAACCTGGGATGGCATGGCCTGAATCCCCAGGTGGAACTTAGCCGTCTGCTGGACGGGATTCCTGTGAAGAGCGGCAATGACGCCAATGTGGCTGCCCTTGGAGAGATGTGGCAGGGCGGAGGCAAGGGCTATAAAGACCTGGTAATGGTGACCCTGGGAACCGGCGTTGGCGGCGGTGTGATCATGGATGAGAAAATCGTTGCAGGAAGACACGGACTGGGCGGGGAGATTGGCCATATCCACGTGCGCGACGAGGAGTGGGAGCACTGCAACTGCGGCGGAGTGGGATGTGTGGAGCAAATCTGTTCCGCTACCGGTATTGCCAGGGAGGCAAGGAGGAAGATGGCTGCCAGTGATAAGCCGTCTGCCCTGAGGCAATACGGTGAGTCGGTGACAGCGAAGAACGTGCTGGACGCTGCCAAGGACGGGGATGAACTGGCCCTGGAGGTAATGGACGTGGTGGGACGCTACCTGGGTCTGGCCCTGTCCATGGTGGTCATGACCGTGGATCCGGAGATATTTGTGATTGGCGGCGGAGTTTCCAAGGCAGGACAGTTCCTGATTGACGTTGTACAGAAGCACTATGACCATTTTACCCCCATTTCCAAATATAAAGCCAAGCTGGGCCTGGCGACACTGGGCAATGATGCCGGAATCTATGGGGCGGCCAGGCTGTTGCTGTAGGGAAGGCTGCCTCTGTTAAAGGATAATCATAAAAGCTCTGTCATTGGCTGGTAATCAGTAAATACCAGTTGATGACAGAGCTTTTTAATAATTATACATAAATACCGTTGATGCCAGACAGTCCCGATGACTAATGCAGCCTGTGCTTATGCTCCGGGCACCCATGCTCCGGATGCATCCACCCAGCAGTTATCAGGTGTCCGCGTATTGGCGTACATGGCGCCGGTGGCAGGATCAAGATAATAGGACTTGCCGTCAAGCTCAATCCATCCGGTTGCCATATATCCCTCGGCGTCAAAGTAGTACCACTGGCCGTTGATATCCTTCCAGGCTGAGGTGGGGCAGGAGCCGTCAGCATTGCGCCACCACCATCTGATGCCGTCAGCCGCCAGCTGCCAGCTGCCGCCGTCAGGAACCGAAGCCTGAGGGGTATTGCCCATGGCGATGATGTCAGCTTCATTGACCGCCCAGGAACCGGATGTGGTCCAACTGCTCTTGGCGCTGTTGCTGGATTTGACCGAGCGCACCTTGAAGCGGTAGGTTCCGGGAGTTGTAATCTGGTCCGCAAAGTTATAGGAAGTATCGTAGATATCCTTAATGTCACCTGTGGCAGAGTCATCCTTTACCAGCTGGACCTGATAGTACTTGGAAGACGAAACCGGATTCCAGGACCCGATTCCGTTGCGGGCGTCATCCCAGTTAAGACCGGACGGCGCTGTTGCCGAACTGGTGTCCGCATCCTTGTCAAATACAAGCTGGATGGTCAGGATAAGGGTTGAATTGCTGTCCTTGCGCTTTGCGTCCACGAACTTAATCTTGTCAAAACGGTATTTGCTGGAGGAACCAAGGGTCAGCTTGAAGCTGCTGGACGAAGTGCTTGCAAAATAATATTCCTCTTCATCCTCCACACCAAGGATGATATCAACCTCAGGCGGATTGGACCTGGACCAGGAATCCCCGTCATCATTGGTCACTTCCCAGGAGTCTACATAGTAGCGGTCCGTATTATCTCCGGTGGGGGTTACCTCAACGTCCCCTCCTTCCCGTCCGGTCCGTATATCGGAGTCAATGGTAAGGCTGATCTTGCCGACCTTTGTTTTGCTTGCCGCCATGGCCATTGGTGCCATTGATGAGGAAAGCAGGGATGCAATCAGGAGCGCGCTGGCTGCTTTTTTCCATGTAATCATATCTTTCCTGTCCTTTCTTTTTATTAAATACTTCTTATTCCTAATACATATTCCTAATTATAACTATAGCACAATATGGAAGGAAATGTCTTACGATATTTTAAAGGTTTGTGGAACGGGGAAGGGAGAAAATGAATTCCGTCCCAACGCCTTCCGTACTGACCACATCGATATTCTCCCCATGGGACTGGACGATTTCTTTTACAATGGAAAGGCCAAGCCCGGTCCCCTTTTTATCCTTGCCCCTGGAAAGGTCTGTCTTATAAAAACGTTCCCAGATTTTTTTCTGGCTGTCTTTGGGAATCCCGATTCCCGTATCCTTGACTGAGACAAATATCTTCTCATACCGTCCCGATGCCTGGATGTAGATGGTGGAGTTGTGGTGGCTGAACTTGATGGCATTATCAATCAGGTTGTACAGGACCTGCTGGATTTTGCCAAGGTCCGCGTAAACCATCTGGATGCTGTCTGAGAATGTCAGGTCAAAGCTGATGTTCTTGGCATCACATGTGCCTTCAAAGGAAGCAGCCGTGTCCTTGATGACCCGGTTGATATCAAAATTCGTCCTGGACAGGTATCCCTTGGCGTCCAGGGAGTTGAGGGTGAGCATGCTTTCCGTCAGTTTGTGGAGCCGCTTTGTCTCGGAGATGACCCTGGACAGGTATTTTTCGTACATATCCTCAGGTATGGTGCCGTCCAGGATGGCTTCCAGATATCCCTTGATGGAGGTCAGGGGCGACCGGAAATCGTGGGATACATTGGCGATGAAGTTTTTTTGATACTCCTCCATCTTGTTCAGCTCGTCCGACATATAGTTCAGCGTATCGGCCAGGTAACCCACCTCGTCGTGGGTTTTAACATTAATCCTGTACTCCAGGTTGCCGGCTGCGTATTCGTTGGCTCCAACGGTAATCTTGCGCAGGGGCAGGTAAACGGTCTGGGTAAATACCAGGAGGATGATTAACGAGAGGGCAAATACAATGGCGGACGTGATATAAAGTATGTTCAGGATATCATTCTGGGACTGGGTGATCTGGCTTAATGGAAGATGGATCAGAACATAGCCGTAGGTATTGTAATTCCCGGTAATGGGTGCGGAAACGCTGAGGACATTTTCATTAAACATCCCGTAAAACCTGCCTGTGGTATAGGAACGGTTCCCCATGGCCGCAGGATCGAAATTGCTGATGTCTGTCTGGACCCTTGATCCGCCCTGGCTGTCCATGACAATGGTGCCCTGGCGGTTGACCACCCATATCTCAGCCCTCAGGTACTTGGAAAGGGCACGTATCTGGGAGGTGACCTCCTCGGAATCCATGCGTTTGCCCTGGTACATGGTGCTGCAGGAGGATGCTATGATATTGGCTTCATCGTACATGGCATCCGCCTGGTATCTGACCAGATAGTCACGGGTCATTTTCGAGGAAAATGTGGCAATGGTGATGAAACCCAGAAGTCCAAATATCAGGTATCCCAGTATGAATTTGGAATATAAGGAACGGGTCATCATCTTACCTCTTTACTTCGAATTTGTAGCCAATCCCCCATACTGTGGTGATGGCCCAGTTGGTGTGGTCTTTAATCTTTTCACGGAGACGTTTGATATGTACGTCCACGGTGCGGGTATCGCCGATGTACTCATAGCCCCAGATATGGTCTAAAAGCTGTTCCCTGGTGAATACCTGGTTGGGGGAAGATGCCAGGAAATAAAGGAGTTCCAGTTCCTTTGGCGGCATTTCCACGGAGTGTCCGTTGTAGATGACCGAATAATTGGTCAGGTTTACGATTAAATCAGGATATTCCACGTACTCACCCTGCTGTGTGCTGGATGGCGCGGGTGCGGGCGCTGCCTGGTAGCGGCGCAGCACTGCCTTTACGCGGGCAACCAGCTCCTTGGAGTCAAAGGGCTTGATCATATAGTCGTCAGCGCCCAGTTCCAGGCCAAGGACCTTATCGAATATCTCGCCCTTGGCTGAAAGCATGATGACGGGTACCTGGGAGCCGGAGCGCAGTTCCCGGCAGACCTGATATCCATCCATGCCGGGCAGCATCAGGTCTAAGAGTACCAGGTTGGGCTTGAACTCAGGGAATACCCTGAGCGCTTCCTCGCCGTCGCCTACAATCATTGTTTCATAACACTCTTTCATCAGGTAGAGGGAGATTAATTCTGCAATATTTGCATCATCATCCACTATCAGGATTCTCTGCTTCTCTGCCATGTTCCATTCCTCCTATAGCTGTTGTTAGTCTGTGTGGGCCGGTAATTATTTGAACGTGACAACGGTCACACCTGAATCGCCTTCGCCAAACTGGCCCAGGCGGAATTCCTTTACGTATTTTAACTGGCGCAGACGTTTGTGCACCGCGTTCTTAAGGGCGCCGGTACCCCGTCCGTGAACCACCCGCACACTTGGCAGATGGGCCAGATAGGCGTCATCCAGGTACTTTTCCATCACGGGAAGGGCCTCGTCCACGGTCATCCCAATCAGGTTCACCTCGGTTGAGATGGTGGCGGATTTGGAGACCTTGATCTGGCTGCTGCCGCTGCCCTTGCCTTTGGCAGGGGACTTGCCTCCGTAGCTGATGGAGGAGCCGTCGCCTAAGGTGGCGTTTATGTCTTTCTCATTCAGAAGTTCCAGGTCCCGTATGTTTACCAGGGACCGGAGGATACCCATCTGGACGTAGAGGTCGCCTTTTGCATTGGGCAGGGTGCTGACCGTGCCCTTTAAGTTCATGGACAATACCTTCACGCCGTCGCCAATCTTTAACTTCTTCGGGGAGATGGGCTGGCTTGGCCCCTTGGCCTTTACCGCCAGTTTATCGTCCGTCTTCTTGAGCTGGTCCCGCAGCCTGGAGCGCTGTTCTTCCAGTTCCTTGTTGATGCCTGCGCCTGCCGTCAGTTTATTAATCTGCTTGATGGTCTGGTCCGCTGTCTCCTTGGCTTCCCTGAGAATCCTCTGGGCTTCCTCGGTGGCGTTGCGGATGACCTTGTCCTTGCGCTCATCCAGCCGTTCTTCTTTCTGGGTAAGCCTGGATTTAAGCTTGGCAATCTCATCTTTATAGGCATTGATTTCAGCCTGTTCCTTTTCAATGGTAAGGCGGCTTGATTCCAGGCTGGTCAGCAGGTCCTCAAAGGACACGTCCTTGGCTTCCAGATGGTTCCTGGCTTCATCGATGATATAGTCGGGAAGCCCCAGCTTGCTGGAAATGGCAAAGGCGTTGCTCTTGCCGGGAACACCGATTAACAGCCGGTAGGTGGGCTGCAGCGTCTCCACGCTGAATTCACAGCATGCATTCTCCACACCGGGCGTGGTCAGTGCAAATACCTTCAGCTCGCTGTAGTGGGTGGTGGCCATGGTGCGGCACTTCATGTTGTGCAGGAAGGTAAGGATGGCGATGGCCAGGGCCGCGCCTTCCGTGGGGTCTGTCCCGGCTCCCAGCTCATCAAACAGACAGAGGGAACGGGGATCCGCTTCATTTAAAATATGGACCGTGTTGGTCATATGGGCGGAGAAGGTGCTGAGGCTCTGCTCAATGCTCTGCTCATCGCCGATATCTGCAAATACCTCGTCAAATACCGCCAGCTCCGAGCCTTCCCAGGCCGGGATATGAAGACCTGCCTGGCCCATGAGGGTGAAGAGTCCCACTGTTTTCAGGGATACGGTCTTGCCGCCCGTATTGGGGCCTGTCACAATCAGCAGGTCGAAGTCCCTGCCCAGCCATATGTTGATGGGCACCGCTGTCTGCGGGTTTAGGAGGGGATGGCGTCCGTCCTTGATGTGGATATATCCCCTGTCATTGAACACAGGCGCGCTGCACTTGTAATGGCGTGCCAGCCCGGCTTTTGCAAAGATAAAATCCAGCTGCGCCAGCAGTTCCTGGTTCATCCGGAGTTCCCCGCAGTAAGGGGCCGCCTGGTTGCTCAGGGACGCAAGGACAGCCTCGATTTCCTTTTGCTCCTGGATTTCCAGTTCGCGTATCTCGTTGTTCAGCTTTACAATAGCCATGGGTTCTATGAACAGGGTGGAGCCGGTAGAGGACTGGTCATGGACCATGCCGGACACCTGGTTTTTGTATTCTGACTTGACAGGAAGGCAGTAACGCCCGTCCCTCATGGTGATGACCGCGTCCTGGAGATAGGAACGGTTAGAATTGAGAATGGAATTCAGCTGCGTATGGATACGGTCCGCAGCCACCTTCATGGAACGCCGCACATGGGATAATCCCGGGCTGGCGTCATCGGCAATCTCATCTTCGGAGAGGATACAGCGCTTAATCTCGTTGTTTAACGGGGTTAAAGGCTCAAGACCGGCAAATAGTGGCTCCAGGGAGTCGTAATCATCCTCCGGGGCATTGCTGTCCGGGGCACCGGCGCCGGTGTTCCTGCCGGCTGTGTTCCTGCTGCCGGCGCCATCCTTGCCGCCTGTTGTGTTTCTGTTGGCGGCACCACTCCTTGTATCCTGTTCGGCTTCATGTCTGCCATATGCCTTAGCCCTGGCAGCGGCTGTAAGGTTGGAACTGATGGCAAGCAGTTCATGGATGCCAAGGGAGCTTCCAATCTCCAGACGTTTTAAAGAATCCCCGATATCCCTTACGCCGGAAAATGACGTGGAACCCTTGAAACGGATTCTTGTCACCGCATCCGTGGTCTGGGCCTGCCATGTGCGGATTTCCTCAAGGTCAGAGGAAGGGGTAAGGCTGCGGCACAGCTCCTTGCCCAGCGGGGACGCCGCATATTCAGTTAACTGGTTGATTATCTTATCGTATTCTAACGTTTTTAATGCTTTCTGATTCATTGATTTCACCTATGATTTACGTATAAATGCTGGATTAATAAGGGCCTTTTTCCAAAAGGCGACATTTAAATTATACCATAAAAAATGATATTTACTATCTTTTTTACTATCTTTTCATATATAAAATCTTGCATAATAACTGGAAGAAACGTATAATAGAGAATAAGATTCTTCGCAAGGGAGGAGTACCATGGCGGATAAACGTGCAGATCAGCATCCGAATAAGAACCAGCAGGACCGTGAGCCGGACAAGTCCCACCGGTTCATCAACGAGAAAATCGTCCGTCAGCCCATGTCCCGGCGCCAGATTGCCAGGAAGATCCTTCTGACTGTTTTTTGTGCCATGCTGTTTGGGGTGCTGTCAGCCGTCTGCTTTGTGGTCAGCCGCCCGGTGGCGGAGCGTTTCCTGGGACAGGAGACGCCTGAGGAGAGCAGCCAGATTACCATTCCCAAGGACAACCCTGAGACTACCCAGGCTACCGTGTCACAGGTACCGTCCACAGAGGTTCCCGCCCAGACGGAACCGGTGGATGTACTGGTCCGCAGTGCAATCGAGAAGTACAACTATTCCGTAGACGATCTGAATAAATTATATAGTAACCTGCGTACCATTGCGGTGGATGCAGATGACAGCCTTGTGGTAGTCCATTCCATACAGCATGAAAAGGACTGGTTTGACAACCCCATTGAGACATCCGGACAGTTTTCCGGCATCATCATTGCCAGGACACGCTCTGAAATCCTGATACTGACGCCGGAGAAAGCGGTTGAAGCCGCGGACTCCATTGAGGTAGCGTTCCCGGACAGCACCATGATGTCCGGAACCGTGAAACAGAGCGATACCATTACAGGGCTGGCCGTGGTAAGCGTGGATGCGGCCAAGATGGACAGCGAACAGTTCAAGAAGGTGGAAGCAATTGAACTGGGGAATTCCTATGGGGTGAAGCAGGGGGACATCGTGATTGCGGTGGGCGCTCCGGCGGGAATCGTACACTCCAGCGATTACGGCAACATTTCCTATGTCGTGCGCAATGTGCAGACCGTGGACGGCAATTCCAGGATTTTCTATACGGATGCCAACGGGGACGCTGGCGCGGGAACATTTTTACTGAATATCTCAGGAGAACTGGTTGGCTGGGTCACGGACAAATATGACGAGGACGGGGTCTGCAAGATGACCACGGTGGTGGCCATATCAGACTACAAGGGAATCCTTGAGCGGCTGAGCAACGGAATCCCGGCCCCGTATTTTGGGATTAAGGGGCAGGAAGTGAGCCAGGCCATGGAAGAAAGCGGCATGCCTCACGGCATATATGTTACTGCTACCGTCACGGACGGGCCAGCTTACAACGCGGGCATACAGGCAGGGGACATCATTACCTGGATGAACGGGGAACAGGTGGGGAACATGAAGGATTTCCAGAACCTGGTAGAAAAACTCCATTCCGGGGATAAAATCAAGGTGGCGGTCCTGCGCAGCGGGAAAGATGAGTACAAAGAAATTGAGTTTTCGGTAACAATCGGAGCCAGGTAGTTTTTAACGCCTGGCTGCGTTATTGTAATGAGCACCATAAACAGAATAAGGGTTTATGGGCCAACATATTAGAAAGATGAGGAAGTAAAGGATGAAATACATCGACACCTTCAGGGAAGGCATGCACATTGCGGATGTGTACCTGTGCAAAAACAAGCAGATTGCGATGACCAAGAATGGAAAGGAATATGGCAATCTGGTGCTTCAGGACAAGACAGGAACCATTGACGCCAAGATATGGGATTTGGGTTCACCTGGCGTAGGTGATTTTGAGACCATGGATTATGTGCATGTGGAAGCGGACATCACGTTGTTCCAGAATTCCAACCAGATGAATATCCGCCGCATACGCAGGGCGCAGGAAGGTGAATACGTGGAGGCGGACTATCTGCCGGTATCCAAGAAGGATATTAAGGAAATGTACGGGGAGCTGCTTCACTGCATAGAGACCGTGAAGAATCCATATCTTCAGAAGCTGTTAAGCATTTACTTTGTGGACAGTCCGGCATTTGCAAAGGCATTCCAGTTCCACTCCGCTGCCAAGAGCGTCCATCACGGTTTTGTGGGCGGGCTTCTGGAGCATACGCTGAGTGTCACGAAGATGTGTGATTACTATTCATCCTGTTATCCGCAGCTTAACAGGGATCTGCTGCTGACAGCGGCCATTTTCCATGATATAGGCAAGACCAAGGAACTGTCACGTTTCCCGGAGAATGACTATACGGATGACGGCCAGCTTCTAGGGCATATCATAATCGGCACGGAGATGGTGAGCAAAGGCATACGCGCCATTCCGGGATTCCCGGAGGTGCTGGCCGTGGAACTGAAACACTGTATCCTGGCCCATCACGGGGAGCTGGAGTACGGTTCGCCCAAGAAACCGGCGCTGTTGGAAGCCCTGGCACTGAACTTTGCCGACAATACGGATGCAAAGATGGAAACCATGATTGAAGCGCTGAACGCCGGTAATCCGGGTTCTGATAATAAGGGGTGGCTGGGGTATAACCGGCTGCTGGAGACCAATATCAGGAAGACTTCGGAATCCGTGTGATGGATTCTGAGGGATTAGGAGAGGGTTAAAAAGCGCGGTTTGGTGGGGCTGGCTGGGTGATGATTGCGGGATGGATCGCGGAATGAAATGTGGAATGATTTATAAAGGCTGAAAACTTATGGGGCAGATGGTATGGACGGAAGGATATATCGGTGCGCGGAGGGTTTTCAGCTTTTTTTGATGTTGGGGTGCGGGGGCGATGGGGAATTGTGGGTGGTGTGGTTGGTGTGGGTGGTGGGTAGTGTAGGGACTGCGAGGAGTATAGGGAGTGTAGATGATGTAGAGGTTATGAGTGGTATAGGAATTTCGAATAATAGTTGGGAATGGAGAATTTGAAAATGGAAAAAAATCAGGAATTTACTGTGACAATAGAAGACATGAATGAGGATGGAGCCGGCGTGGGCAAGCTTGATGGTTACATCTGGTTTATTAAGGATACGGTCATTGGCGATGTGGTGCGGGCAAAAGCCATGAAAATGAAGAAATCCTATGGGTTTGCACGGCTTATGGAAGTGCTGGAGCCTTCCGCCGGCCGTGTGGAGCCACCCTGTCCGGTGTCCCGCCAGTGCGGGGGCTGCCAGCTTCAGGCCATGAGCTACGAAGAGCAGCTGCGGTTTAAGGAGAATAAGGTGCTGAATAACCTGATGCGGATAGGGAAGTTCAAACGGGATGAGATTAAAATGCTTCCGATTATGGGAATGGAGAATCCCTGGAGGTACCGCAATAAGGCCCAGTTCCCATTTGGAAGGAATAAGGATGGGGAGATTATTGCAGGATTTTATGCCGGAAGGACCCATGATATTATCGGGAATGACGACTGCCTTCTGGGTGTGGAAGAAAACCAGGAGATACTGGGAATCATAAAAGGATTTATGAAGGAAAATGGACTGGAGCCTTATGACGAGAATGCACATAAAGGGATTGTGAGGCATGTGCTGATCCGGAAAGGGTTTAAGACCGGGGAACTGATGGTGTGCCTTGTGGTAAATGGGAGGACGCTGGGGGGAAGGCTGGAGGACGGTTTAAGGGACAGCCGGGCAGACAGCTTAGCGGATAACTCGGCAGACAGACTGGCGGGATGTTTAGTGGAAAAACTGTGCCAGGTTAAGGGGATGACCAGCATTTCTTATAGTGTAAATATGGAAAAGACAAATGTGATTATGGGAAAAGAGGTTGTTAATCTGTATGGTCCGGGATATATAACGGATTATATCGGGGATGTGCAGTATCAGATTTCCCCACTGTCTTTCTATCAGGTTAATCCGGTGCAGACTGAGAAGTTATATGGGACGGCCCTTGAATATGCGGACTTAAGCGGCAATGAGACGGTTTGGGATTTATATTGCGGGATAGGGACGATTTCCCTGTTCTTAGCGCAGAAGGCTAAAAAAGTGTATGGAGTGGAAATTATACCCCAGGCCATTGAGGACGCCCGCAGGAATGCGGCGCTTAATGGAATGGATAATGTGGAATTCTTTGTTGGGAAGGCAGAGGAAGTGCTGCCTGAACAGTATGAAAAGAACCAGATACACGCGGATGTGATTGTGGTAGACCCGCCCAGGAAAGGCTGTGACACGGTCTGTCTGGATACAATCCTTAAGATGCGGCCGGAGAAGGTTGTGTATGTAAGCTGTGATTCCGCTACGCTGGCCCGGGACTTAAGGTATCTGGCGGATGGGGGATATGTGGTTGGGAAAGTTAGGGCGTGCGATATGTTTCCTGGGACGGTGCATGTGGAAACCGTAATAATGATGCGGAATTGTGGTTTACAAGATAAAAATTAAATTTGGTGTATAACTTTTTATAATAGTCATCCACTTAGTGTTAAAAAGCGTATCTAAGTTAATTTACAGATAGGCTATTCCGGATTCCAGATTACCAGCGTGGCTATGCATGGGAAATTAAAGAAGTAAAAGAATTTTGGAATGATTTAAATGGATTGACTAATAATAAAAATCATTATGTAGGTGTTTTGACTTTGGAACCAGTTGCCGGGGCTGAGTACAAAAAATGGATTGATGATATTCGGCTGATTGACTCGAAAAGTTATCGACCGTATTATGTGGTTGATGGACAACAACGGTTAGCAGTCTTTCGACCATTGAAGAAATCGAAAAAGGACTGGAGTAATTGTGCCACGGTTTGTGGCACAATTAGAATCCAATTGTTCTATATCAGTAAATTATTTTTAGAGTGATGCTGCATTCAAATACTTTAAATCTACAGTACACTTTAGCAAGTAGGATGTGAAATGATTTATGGGTAAAAAGAAGCCGCTGTTATACTTCCACTAAGGGGATATTATGCGTGCGGGCCATCATTATTCGGGCTTTAATGCTAATGATACTAAACAGTTTGATTGGCCAGAATTAAAAACAAAGATTTCGGGCCCTGCTGTAAGTGTAATTCCGGTTGTCATATATGCATAAAACAAATAATATTCTAATACCAAAAGTTATTTTAAAGTAAAATGGTATTCCAATAATAATATATTTGTCAGACGTTGTCAGACAAATTGGAGGGAAGTTTATGAATGATATAAAACTGACAACAAGTTCAATGCTTGAAAAACTGATTTTGGATATTGAAAAGACTGTAATAAATGCAAAGGAGAATCTTTCCTATTCTGTCAATCACACAATTACAGAAACTTACTGGACAATTGGAAAATACATTGTAGAGTCGGAACAGGATGGTAAAATCAGAGCAGCATATGGCAGCAAGATGCTGACCATGTTGTCACACGAATTGACATTGCGTCTGGGCAAAGGCTATAGTCGGCCGAATCTGAATAATATGAGAAAGTTTTATTTGTGCTACCCGATTTGTCAGACAGTGTCTGACAAATTGAGCTGGTCACATATATGTGAATTAATTAAGATTGATGACGAGTTAGAACGTAGTTTTTATGAAAAAGAGACAGTGAAAGAAAAATGGGATGTAAGAACTTTACGACGACAAATGGAATCTGCACTTTTTCTGCGTTTGGCAGTTAGTCGGGATAAAGAAGGTATTTTAGCATTGGCTCAGAATGGCGTTGAGATTCAAAGACCGGAAGATGTTATTAAAAGTACTTATACTCTTGAATTTTTAAATTTGCCAGAGTTGGCTCAATATTCGGAAGGTGATTTGGAAACACGTATTATTAATAATCTTCAGAAATTTTTGTTGGAGTTGGGGAAGGGATTTACTTTTGTTGGACGGCAGTATCCGCTCACAATTAATAATATAACATATCATTGTGACTTAGTATTTTATCATAGAATCTTGAAGTGTTTTGTATTGATTGACTTAAAGAAAAATTCCGTACAACATGAAGACATTGGACAAATGAATATGTATATGGGCTATTTTGCAATAGAGGAAAATATGCCGGATGACAACCCGCCAATTGGAATTATCCTTAGTAAAAATAAAGATGAGCTGCTTGTAGAATATGCCACATATGGGATGGACAGCAATTTGTTTGTGTCTAAATATGAATTATACCTGCCTAACAGAAAAGAGTTGGAAAGATTGGTAAATAGTATCTTAAGAGAACAATCCGAATAACTTAAAGCGTGAAACACGCTTGTTGATTCGCTTTCGAGTGGATTTGAGCTTATTTGAGGCACATAGGATGTTGATAGGGAAGATAGTATAAATCACGCTCAGGAGGAATTGTGCCTTGGCTCTTTCATTTTATAATAACTGCGGTTTTAAAGAATACCACAGAATAAAGATTTTTTATAGATAACTATGACCACCCGACACAGTGGGTTGATTTGGTTTATCTGAAAAAAAGCAATGAAACCGGCCGTGTTCAGGAATGTGTAATAAAGCGGATTAGCCATTATTACAAGTAGATGGAATAGCGCATAAAAGTAGTAATTAAGAGTATTTAAGATAAAACTTCATCTGGATAAACAATGTTCATGTACGATATTAATCAATAGATATGTCATTGGTTACCAAAGGGCAAAGGGGGTGTTGCAAAAGTAGATGAATAATCTACTGGAGCAGCAGCTCCTTTTCTGTACCAGAAAACAGAAAAGCG